>JALYPU010000053.1 GCA_030856215.1 Bacteroidota bacterium | reverse complement strand
AAAAAAAGGAAAAAAAGCTTTTGAGGGCTTTTTTCCTTTTGACCAAGTAGTGCAATCTTTGGATTGTCTATGTCGAAAAATTACAACCAGCTCAGCTTAGAGCAAAGATACCAGATTGAGGCTTTATTTCAGGCCGGGATCAAACAAAAATTAATTGCCGAACTAATTGATGTTCATCCATCTACGGTGTGTCGAGAATTAAAAAGAAATATTGCCTGCAGAGGTCAAACTGCCGGTAAATACAAAGCTGCCAACGCACAGCGAAAAACAGGATTGAGGCATCAAAACAAAGCCAAGCGGATAATATTTACAGATAAGATAAAATCAATAGTCAGTATTCAGCTCAAAAATGATAAGTGGAGTCCAGAACTAATTACCAATACTGCAAAATTAAATGGAAAAACCACTGTAAGTCATGAGTGGATTTATCAGTGGATTTGGGAATGTAAGCATTCAAACACCAAAGAAAACAGACAATATAAAAACCTATACAAGTATCTTAAACATTGTAAACGACGCCGTAAGCGAGGCAACAGAAAGGACAATAGAGGAGTTATACTAAATCGAACACCGATTGACAAACGACCATCAATTGTGGACAAACGCAAACGATTAGGAGACTTAGAAATAGATCTCATGATGGGTAAAAATCATAAAGCCGCATTATTAGTACTAACAGATAGGGCTAGCTTGCATACTCGAATAAAAAAGTTATCTAAAAAGGATTGCATAAGTGTAAAGAAAGGTATTATTTCATGCTTGAAGAAAAACAAATACAAGCCGCAGACTTTAACTTTTGATAATGATCTGGCTTTTAGTCGGCATCAAGAAATTGCAAATTATTTTAAAGTATCAACTTATTTTACAAGACCTTATACAAGTCAAGACAAGGGAACAGTAGAAAATAGAATAGGAGTTATAAGAAGGTTCTTTCCTAAGAAAACAAATCTTATATTTGTAACAGATAAACAGGTCAATGAAGTTGAAAAAATGTTAAACAACAGACCTATAAGGAAATTTAATTATTTAACTGCAAATCAAGTACTACTTGAAAAAATTGCACTTATTACTTGAACTTACAATTTCTAAATGTAGTAAATCAACATATTGTTTTTAATGGATCAAAACTTTTTTATTTTCTATAAATAAATTACTTTTAGGGGAACATTCAGATTCAGGAAAATAAACTTTTACTCGTTGCTTACATATAAAATTAGAGAACATGAAATCATTTAGAAACTGCTTTATATTTATAATCCTACTTTCCAGTTGTGGGATTTTTACAAAAAATTCAACTTTAAACGATCATAAACATAATGAACGTGATGTCATCCAATTTACCATTTTGCAAATAAATGATTTTTACGAAATAGCGCCATTCGAAAATGGAACGTTAGGTGGTGCGGCCAGAATCGCGACTATTCGCAAAAAACTCTTGGCGGAAAATAAAAATAGTTTGACCGTGCTGGCGGGAGATTTCTTGAGCCCTACTCTATTGGGTACGTTGAAATGGGAAGGCAAATCTATCAAAGGCAGACAAATGGTGGATGTCTTGAATAAAGTGGGTGTAGATGTAGTAACTTTCGGAAATCACGAGTTTGATATTGACGAAACATCCCTGCAGAACAGGATAAATGAGTCCACGTTTGATTGGGTCTCCACCAACGTGTCCCAGGTAAAAGGAAGTGAATATTTTCCCTTTAAAAAAGAAGTAAATGGACAATCTGTACCTATTCCAAAAAATAAAATTATTTCATTTAAAAATACATCTGGTAAAGAAATAAGGATCGGAATTGTAGCTCCCTGTTTACCGGCAAATAAAGTAAATTATGTGCACTATGACGATATATTTGAAAGCGTAAGGAATGAAATCAAAAAACTTGAAGGGCAAGT
Organism: Bacteroidota bacterium; assembly: GCA_030856215.1. Classification (GTDB taxonomy): domain Bacteria; phylum Bacteroidota; class Bacteroidia; order Chitinophagales; family Saprospiraceae; genus Vicinibacter. Next base: position 21,174 of record JALYPU010000053.1, on the reverse strand, counting down.
TGATTTTATTTTGGCACTGAGCCATTTGACGAAAGAGGACGATTTGAAAATGGCTAAAATGTTTCCAGAGATAAATTTAATAACCGGTGGACACGAGCATGAAAATATGAAGTATGTGGTGGGAAAAACCATATTGACCAAAGCGGATGCGAATGCTAAAACAGTGTATGTTCATAGAATTAGGTATCAAACCAAAACTAAAAAATCAACCATTCAATCCAGTTTAGTAAAATTAGATAAAAGCATTGCTTTAGACGGTGAAGTAAATGTCGTCGTTGAAAAATGGAAATCTATTGAAAACAAAATCGTTCGTGAAATGGGTTTTGATCCGGATCAGATTTTGATCAAATTGAATGAGCCTTATGATGCCAGAGAAATTACAATTCGGAATATGCCTGCTCCCTTCTGCCAGATGATAGGCAGATCTATGAGTAAAGCAGTGCCATCCGCGGATTGTGCAATAACAAATTCCGGAAGTGTTCGGGTAGATGATATGTTGAAAGATAATTTATCCCAATACGATATCCTGAGGTCCTTGCCATTTGGTGGAGGATTTATGGAGGTAGATATGAAAGGGAGTTTACTAAAGAAGATTTTAGATATTGGATGGAACAATAAAGGTTCCGGTGGATTTTTGCAATGGGACAACATTCGGAGAAACCAGGATTCCGAATGGTATATTAGGAATACCATATTGGAAACGAATAAAATATATCATGTAGCCATAAGCAGCTTTTTAATGACTGGAAAAGAAGCTGGGTTGGACATGCTCACTCCAAAAAATCCTGATATTGTCAAGGTCATAGAACCCAATAATGAGGACCCAAACGATCTGCGCAGGGACATCCGATTTTGTATTATAGATTATTTGAAGAAAGGAGGGCGCTAACAGCATGCTGCTCAAATATCTGGGTGTAGTCTCCAATGAGAACTAGTTTCAGCGATCTCGTTCACCCTTACTGCGTCACGTTAAAACTATGTTAAAAACTAGTTACTAAAAACCGTTTATTCCCAGGCTGCGTTGAGTTACTATTAGCATAAAAGTAGGAACTTATGAAAAATATAGCATCATTTATTTTCGCGGGAATTTTGGGTGGTGGCATCGTATTAGGAGGTGAATATTATTTGAATGACCGAGCTGCTCCTATCGTTGATAAGGGTGGATTTGGAGTGCAGGTTAATGAGCAGACTTTCCCAGTTACTGCTGGACCGGATTTCTCTATAGCGGCTGAAAAAGCACTTCAAGTGGTTGTAGAAATTAATGCCCAGGAAAGTGACGCTGTGGTGAAACGAAAACAGGATGAGTATTTTAAACAAAACCCACATTTTAATCATCCCTTTTTCCAACAATTTGAACAATTTATGCCCCAGAAAGGGTCAGGAAGTGGCGTCATTTATTCTCCGGACGGGTATATAATAACGAACAATCACGTAGTAGAATTTGCGGATGATATTGAAGTGATTCTTAAAGACGGCAGAAAACTCAATGCAAAGAAAATAGGCACAGATCCCAGAACAGATCTTGCGGTGCTCAAAATTGAAGCTACAGGTCTTCCCGTATTGGAACAAGCTAATTCGGACTTGATAAAAGTAGGTGAATGGGTACTTGCCGTTGGAAACCCCTTCGGATATTTGACATCCACAGTAACCGCAGGAATTATTAGCGCGAAGGGAAGGGATCTTAATATTATTGACGATAACATGCAAAGAGAACAATACCAAAAAAATCCATACCAAGGTCAGAATGTTCCTAAACAAAATCTGGGAATAGAAGAATTTCTTCAGACGGATGCGGCGGTGAATCCAGGTAATTCAGGAGGTGCATTGGTAGATGCTTCAGGCCGCCTGGTAGGGATCAATTCGGCCATTGCTTCCAAAACAGGATATTATGCCGGATATAGCTTTGCCATTCCTATCAATCTGATCAGGAAAATTGTAAAAGAACTCATCAATAATGGCAGTTTTGAAAGAGGCAGATTAGGGATAGGAATTGTTGAAATTGACGACGAAATAATGAAATCCATGAAACTAAATTCTAAAAAGGGCGTTTTAATAGATAGACTAGAGGAAAATTCTTCAGCCAAATACGCCGGTTTAATTCCCAATGATATTATTATCGGAATAAATGGAAAAGAAGTGAATACCCCAATGGAATTGATCAATGTAGTTGGATTGACAAAAGTTGGAGAAACATTAAACATCAAAATAATCAGAGACGGCATGGAAAAAGAAATACCCGTCAGGATCAGAAAAAATATCTAGTCAACATTTTGTAGCTTTCTATAAAGTTGGTTTTTCGTTTTGTTTGAAGGTCCCGGTCGCAAGGCCGGGATTTTTTTTTACATTTGATTTTTTTAAACACCACACGTATGAGCATCCAGTCACTCCGGGAAAAGATTTTCTATGGTATCGATGCATTTTTGGATATCATATATCCAACTATTTGTATCTCTTGTGAGCGCAAGACCAATTCCATCGAAGAACTGTTCTGTTTAAATTGTCAATACGAATTGCAGGTATCAGATATGTATCAATTTACACAGAATGCATTTACAGAAAAATTTAAAGGAAGAATAGAGTTGAATGTTGGTGCGGCCATGTACCCATATGTGAAGGGAGGTGTCATACAAAAAGTGCTGGAAGCATTAAAATATAAAAACCGACCAGATATTGGACATCGTTTGGGCAAACATTTTGGCAAGATATTAAGTCAGGAAGATATGTTAGTGGACCTCGATTTGATTATTCCTGTTCCCTTACACTATAAGAAAAAAGTGCTTCGCGGGTATAATCAGTCGATGGTGTTTGGTGTAGGTTTGGCAGAACATCTCCATACTACTTGTCGCGAAGACGTGTTACAAAAAACAACATGGACGGATAGCCAGGTAGAGAAAAACAGGATGGACCGGATGCAGAATATGGATGGTGCGTTTAAATTGAAAGATGCGGCTACATTGAAGGGAAAACACATTTTATTAGTTGACGACATACTCACCACAGGAGCTACCTTGGAGTCCTGTGCGCTGACCTTGTTAAAAGCAGGTGGTGTCAGGATAAGCATGCTGACTATCGCGATGGGATCTTAGTCCGATATAACTGTCGAAGAATTGTCAAAATACGAATACAATTAGGCAGCTACCTCTTAGATTCTAATCGTTAGCGGCTATTATAACGGACCACCTGGAGAAACAACACAACGACACGACAAAAACAGAACGAGAGCAATTTTTATACTTACTGGTCTAACAGAAGTAAAAAATACCTATTTTTGCCCTTGTTGCAAGAACGAGAGTAAAATTTACACTTGATGAATATGAGCAAATTTGACTGCAAAATACCGTATAATGACCTGCCGCTACTACCCCCAGAGGCAGACATTGAAACGAAAAACATACTTCGAAAGACCATTTCTGCGGGCAGGGCATTGGCTCAACTGAACGGAACACTGCTGAATTTGCCCAATCCTACCCTGTTTTTGGACGCGATTTACTTGCAGGAAGCAAAGGCAAGTTCTGAAGTGGAAAACATTATTACCACCAATGACGAACTTTATAAATCGTTGGTAGCCGACAGAAAAGTGGAAAATTCCGACACAAAAGAAGTATTGAGTTACAAAGAAGCACTTTGGTTGGGTTTGGAACAATTGAAAACAAAGCCATTCATTACGACAAACCTTTGCATAAAAATAGTGCAGTGCATCAAACAAAATAACGCTTCTATTCGTGTTACACCCGGAACAACTTTGAGCAACACCCAAGGTGAGGTTATTTATACACCGCCAACTGGCGAAACGGTTATCCGTGAAAAGTTAACAAACCTAGAAAAATTTATCAACGATGATAACAGTATTGACCCTTTGATAAAAATGGCTTTAATGCACTATCAATTTGAAGCCATACACCCTTTTTCAGACGGCAACGGAAGAACAGGACGGATTTTGTTATTGCTGTATCTCAAATCATCGGGTTTATTGGACACACCTGCCATTTACCTGAGTGAATACATCATAAAGAATAAAACGGAATATTACCGAAGATTGCGGGGTGTAACCGAAAAAGACGAATGGGAAGCCTACATTTTGTATATGATGGATATGATTGAAGAAACCGCCGTGAAGGGTTTGGAACGGCTAAATAAAATCACAACAACAATGGATAAAACCGGAAACGAAATCAAAAAGAGACTACCAAAAATTTATTCCAAAGTTTTAATAGAGATATTGTTTCGTTTACCATACACCAAACGCCAACATTTGATTAACGAAAACATTGGCAACCCGAAAACAGTCGGAAATTATTTGCAAACTTTGGAGAGAAATGGATTTTTACAATCAGTAAAAGTTGGAAAAGAAAAATTATACCTAAACCATCAGCTGCTGAAAATATTGGAAGAAAAATAACAGCTAGGTATTCGGTTCAGAAAGTTCAGCCCTTCGGCTTCGCTCGGGACAAATTCTCCGAATGAATCCGTAAAATAATAAAAGATCCTTTACCGAAATAATGTATAGATTGCAATAATTTAAGAATACGGCCAGCAACACTGTATACACTCGTTCCTGCTCTTATTTTTTATCATCCTCTTTTAGCTTCAATCGAAAAAAATTTAAACCATTTCATTATTTTTGGCATCCGATAATCGATGGAGTGCATGAATGCCAGAACCAACCGTCATTGTAAAAAATGCCAGCAAACAAAATTCACCAAAAAAAATACTATGTCAAACAACAGCGTAACATTACACAGAGTACTTAAAGCAAGTCCTGAAAAACTCTACCGGGCCTTTACAGATGCTAATGCAATGGCGTCCTGGATTCCACCATATGGATTTTTATGTGTGGTACATAACATGGATGTGCGGGCAGGAGGCAGTTATAAAATGTCATTTATCAATTTTTCTACTGGAAACGGCCATTCGTTTGGCGGTGAGTATTTGGAACTCAGGCTCAATGAATTTATAAAATACACGGATAAATTTGACAACCCTAACTTGCCAGGAGTAATGACCACATCAATTTGGTTGACTAAGGTTTCCTGCGGTACAGAACTTAAAATTATTCAGGATGGAATTCCGGCTGCAATACCGGTTGAAATGTGTTATTTAGGTTGGCAGGAGTCTTTAGATAAATTGACTAAATTAGTTGAACCGGGAATTCCGGATGCATAAGGAACTTTTAAAACCTTTTATCCCGAATGCGTTTGGGATAAAAGCCTTGTCTAAAAGCTTTTTAAAGATTCCATTAATTATAGTCATTGAAATTTTTTACATTTAATTGAACGAGTACCATTGAAAACTTCAAATAATGATCGCAAGATTGATGCACCTGAGTCCGATTATTTATACAAAAGTAAATCTCAAATACCTGATTCAGATAATGGACTGTTTACTGCCATAGATATATACAAAGATGAAATCATAGCAATTTTTAAAGGAAAAATATTAACCGCTATGGAAGCAAAAAAGCGGGCAAGAGAAGGTAACGACAGATATTTTATTAATTTACAGGATGGAAGTATAATGGATTCGATGAACGCAACGTGTTTGGCAAAATATGCAAACGATGCTAATGGATTAACAAAATCAAACTTTAAAAATAATGCTGTGATTACAATAGATGACAACGACAAAGTATGCATTATGGCCATTAGGAATATAAAAGCCGGTGAAGAATTATTTTGCAGCTATGGTAAAAAATATTGGAAGAAGCATAGCTGAATTTAAAAGTCTGTAATCATTCTCTCCCGATGCATTGGGATAAATTTTTCAGCAAAAACAAATTAATTCTGTAGTTTTGGCTGCTATGGTTTGACGGGGCAGCGTCTATACCAGGACCGCTATCGGTCATTGTTTCGACCGTCAGTGCAACCATCAAACAGATGACAAAAAACAAGCAAAAAAATAAACTTACATTATGACAGAAGGACAAAAATCAGTACCAAAATGGATAATTATAGTGTCGGGACTTTTTGCATTACTTGAAATTTTAGTAAGTGTATCATTATGCTTTTCACCGCAATCGGTTTTAGAGACCGTTGACCTTAACGCAAAAGGCGTTGACTACCTAATTTATATGTGGGCTGTCCGGCAATTTGCCCTTGGAATTATTTTTGGTTATGCGACATATAAAAAATCAATTCCAATGCTGACAATTGCCTATATTTTCTTTTTAGTAATGTTTGTTGGCGACTTCTTTATTGGAATTTCACAAAAAAACAATTCACTTATCATTGCTTCTTTATTAATGTGTATTATTTCCTCAGCATTGATAGTTGCAATAAATAAACGAACATAATATTTGAGTATGACACCCACATTTTTCGCAAAACAATCAGCTAAAGTTGAGTATCTTAAAAGCAAAAGCGTATATTAGCATAAATATTTATATTATGCCAACTGTTAAGGAAATGATTATCAAAGGAATACAGAATATCGATAACGAAGAATTACTACAAGAAATTTATACACTATTGCAAGACATACAAGAAACTAAGCAGCTTATAATTTTAAATACTGAACAAAAAATGAAGATAGAAGAGGCCAGAAATGATTATAAAAATGGCCGCTTTTATACAACTGAACAAGTATTTAAAGATTTGCTGGAAGACTAAACTAATTGTTTGGTCTGAAAGCTTAAAAAATGACTTAAAAAGTATAAAGAAGTTTTTTGATACCAGAAACCAGTCATCAGCATATAGCAAAAAACTGTTAAGAACATTTCGCGACTCCTCCAAATTAATTGAAAAATTTCCTTCGTTATCAATTCCAACAGAATACGAAACTGTTAGAGGATTTGTAATACTCAAGTATATTATCTTTTACGAAATTATGGAAAACCATTTACTTATTCTTGCTATTTGGGATTGTAGACGTGATCCGGAGCAACTACAAAAAATATTGAATAGATAAAAAAGGCTTGCTTGTAACATGACATATAAATCTACCCCGCTAGGAATCAATCTTTTTCTTTTCTTAATCGGTAAAAAAAAATTAATTCCATATTTTTCACTTCGGCAGAATGGCGGGACTGCTTATAAGCTCAATCGTAAGTCAAAGCCCATGACGACACTGTTTGCTTCAAACTTGACTATAAGAAATTAAGTTTTATAAATAGTTACAACTAAAATGGATAATACAAGAGTATATAAAATGTCTTTTGCAGGAGTATATCCTCATTATATGCAAAAGGTAGAGAAAAAGGGGCGTACAAAAGCGGAGCTTGATGAAATTATTTTTTGGCTAACAGGATATAATCAACAAAGCTTACAACAACAAATTGAAAAGAAAACAGATTTTGAGACCTTTTTTGCTCAAGCACCTCAGCTAAATCCAAATGCTTCAAAAATTACAGGGGTCATTTGTGGGTATCGGGTGGAGGATATTGAAGATGAACTAATAAGAAAGATTCGTTACCTGGATAAGTTGGTTGATGAATTGGCAAAAGGAAAAACAATGGAAAAGATTTTAAGGAAGTAAGGAGAATCAGGTTTATGGTGAATAGTAAACATTCATAACACGGCATAGGCTCTAATAAGAAATTAATTTTTAGTTTTGGCTGCTAATGGATTGACGGGGCAGCGTGTATTGCAATCTAATATGGGAGATATCAAAAAATACCTTAATTTTACTATATGAATAGAAAAATAGAACTAACAGCAGTGATAGAAAAAGAGGACAATATGTATATATCTCTTTGTCCTGAATTAGATATTGCCAGTCAAGGGTTCACTCCTGATGAGGCAAAATCTAACCTAGTTGAAGCTCTTGAATTATTCTATGAGACAGCATCTGAAACTGAAATATCTAAAAGATTACATAACGAATTGCAAATAGTAAGGGTTACAGTTAAAATCTAGTTTTTAATGAGATCATTATCCGGTAAGGACATCTGTTTAATTTTGTCAAATCATGGATTTATAAAAGTGAGACAAAAAGGAAGTCATGTGATAATGCAAAAAAATACAGAAGGTTCAACGATAACAGTTCCAGTGCCTATGCATAAAGAAATTAAAATTGGGACATTACATTCAATAATAAGGCAATCAGAACTCGAAAAACGGGACTTTGAATGATACCATTCATAATGCAGCATAGACTCTTCACCGCCTGACATCTAAATCATTTCTCATTTGAACTTTTTAGGAAATAAAGAATTAATTTTTAGTTTTGGCTACTATTGGTTTGGCGGGGAGCGTGTATAGCCAATCGGTTATGCGTCAACAAAGCAGTGTAATCGAACATGAATACTTCTAAACCCTCTTTTTATATTTTTTTAATTCCTTCTTCACTGGGGTACGTAAACACTTTTTTATGCATTTAACTTGATGACTTTTGCTACTCGACAGTTTAATGCAACTTGACACTGACTAAACTTGCCGAAACTCGTTCCGACTGCGCTGTTTTAAAAATTTGTATTTACTTCGTAAACATCCATCTTCCGATTTCTTTGATCGATGCTTTTTTACCGTACATCAAAATTCCTATGCGATAAATTCTACCTGCGAAGGCGACTATGAGGTAAGCAAATAAAAACATTAACACCAACGATAGTATTACCTGCCATAATGGAGGATCGAAAACTAAAATAGCCGGCATAACAATCGGAGAAAACAAAGGGAATATGGAAGAGAACATCGCTAAAGAACTATTGGGTTCGCGAATAGCTTGAAACATGAGATACATACCTAATAAAATAGGAATAGTTACCAGGATGGTCAACGATTGCGCATCGTTAATATCATCACCAGAGGCAGCGCCTATAGCTGCAAAGAAAGCGGCATAAATAAAATAGCCTCCCAAGAAATAAAGCACAAATAGAGGAAGGATCTTCCACCAATTCAAATTACCAATTTCATTTATGATGGTTAGTATTTCTTCCTGATCCGTCAAGCCTTGATTGGGAATAGACTGACTGAGTTGTTGAAAGTCTTCGGCTTGTATTCCGGCTAGAGAAAGTCCGAAAATATAAATCACCGGGATTAAAACCAACCAAATTATTATTTGCGTTAATCCGACTAAGCCCACGCCGATAATTTTTCCTAACATCAATTCAGTAGGTTTCACGGAAGAAATAATGACTTCGACGATACGGTTTATTTTTTCTTCCGTCACTGAACGCATAACAGAGGCACCATAAAGAAAAATAATAAAAAAAATGATATAACCCATGGCCCCGCCCAATGCTGTGGCAATCTTTCCCGTATGGGCTGATTTGTCTTTTTGGTACGGAGAAACCGGTTCCGGGTCAATGGAAACATTCGTCTTTAATTTTTCCAATTGTTGTTTATCTAAAGACAAAAGATTTATTTTATAATCTCGAATACTTTCACTTAAATGTTTATCCAGCGTTGATTCCATTTCTATATCAAGCGCCCTGTCACTATAAAAGTAGGCGGTGTAATTAGAAACCTCCACTCCTGCAAATTTCGGAAGTACTAAAATTCCATCGAATTCACCGCGCATATATCGCGCTTTCAAACTATCTAACGGATCGGTACTCAATGAAAAACTGAATTTATCTGTATTAGATGGAAGACTCATTTCGGTTCCACTCTGGTTGAGGACAACTGTTTTGTATGTTTGGCCACTTTCGTAGCTAAAAATAAAGCCCACAGCTACAAAGAAAACAAGGAATCCAAGTGGAGTTAAAAGGGTTGTGAGAAGAAATTTCAAATTCTTAACACGAGTGATGTATTCTCTGGATATAATTAAGCCAAGTTTATTCATGATTTACTTCATTGACGGAACGAATAAAAATTTCATTAAAAGAAGGTAATATTTCCCGAAACGATTTAATCTGGATATTTGAGCGAATTAAAGCGTTCAGAACGTCATTTGAACTGGCACCCGCGTGAAGTTTAAGAATCGTCTGATGTTCATTTCTGGAAATGGTATCCGCTGGAATAGAAAGTTCATTAGGAATTTCGGATGATGTCATCAATTCATATTTATCTTCTTTAAATCGTTCTCGAATCTCTTGTACCGCGCCACCAAGAATTATTTTTCCTTTATTGATCAAGACAATTTCTTCACACATTTCTTCAACTTGTTCCATACGATGGGTAGAAAATAGAATACTGGCTCCTTGATCTTTCAGGTTTTTAATTTCGTCTTTAATTAAATTTGAATTGATTGGATCGAGACCGGAAAACGGTTCATCGAGGATGATTAATTTCGGATTGTGGGCAATGGTGGCAATAAACTGAATTTTTTGAGACATGCCTTTGGAAAGTTCATCCACTTTTTTATTCCACCAATTTTGGATTTCAAATTTTTCCATCCAATAATTGACTTTTTGTAAAGCGTCCTGAGCAGAACTACCTTTCAGACGACATAGGTAAACAAGCTGTTCCCCGACTTTCATTTTTTTATATAGACCCCTTTCTTCCGGCATATAGCCAATGGATGGATCTGTTATATCGGTCAGATCTTTACCATCCATCAAAACCTGCCCGGAATCAGCCCTTGTGATACCTGTAATAATCCTGATTAACGAAGTCTTACCAGCACCATTTGGGCCGAGGAGACCGAGAATACGCCCATGGGGTACCGTAAAACTTACCTCATCTACTGCTTTTACATTTTGAAATTCTTTGGAAACTCGTTTTAATTCTAAGAGCATATGTTAATTTTCAATGGCGAAAATAATTGCAATTCATCGATTCTTGAGAAATATCATGAAGATCCCTATATTTTCGGTTTGCTTAATGGGAGTAATCATGTCTTAAAATAAGAGAGCTTATGTATATTACTATGAACCGGGAATTAATTTGCATAATAAATTGTTATCACTAAAAAACAATTATGAAAATCTACTCTCTCATTTTTTTTGTGATTTTGTCATCCCTGGTCAACAAAGCTTATACTCAGGTTAATGAAGTTAAACAGCAAATGAGTCTCGGGGTCCAGTCAGGCCTGGCTATCAACATTCCTGGCGCTGACGCAAAATTCATTGAGAAACAATGGAAAAAATACACTAAAGATTTTGGTAAAATAGCAAGGAATAGAAAAGCTGACGAGGATTTCATATCAGGGGCTATTGTAAAGGACATCAATGGCGGCGCTCCTATAGACATGTATTCACAGATCACCGAACAAAATATTACCGTCTATTTTGATATGAAAAATGGCTTTCTTAATAAGGCAGAATACGCCAAAGAATATGGCCTGGCTAATAATTTTATGCAGACGTTTGGATATGAAGTTCAGAAGGAAATGGTACGTATGGAATTAGATAGTGAAAAGGATAAATTGAAAAAGCTAGAGAAAAACATTGAAAAGTTGCGTCGTGATAATACGGGTTATCACCAGGATATAGCTCAAGCTAATGAGAAAATTAAACGAGCGGAAGCAAACATGGTACAAAATGACAAAGACCAGCAGACCACCCAAACAGAACTAGGGAATCAAACTAAAACGGTGGAAATGGTACAGCAAAAATTAGATAAAATCGGAAAGCCTCAATGATCCGAACCCAATTAAAAAATATATAATAATTTATTAACATAAAATAACCACAGAAGGGCTTCTATAAAGAAGCTCTTTTCTTTTGATGGAAGGTACATTCATATATAGAAATTTTTAATATTATAATTTTATTTAATAAGTTGTTGATAGTCAGAAAGATTTTATCCTATAAAATCATATTAAATATTTTTATCATATTTAAGATTTTGTATTAATTTTGGCTGGATAACTATCCACGACTTTTCCACGCTATTTTCCAGAACTTTCCATTAATCCAGTTATTATATTTAAAAAATATTTAATTTGATAGACTTAGATTTGCCACACATTTTCAAGATTAATGAGTGAGTTTTTAAAAAATCCAATGAAACCTGTGCCCGGTGGATCAAGACAGCAAGCGGCTGATTTTTCCAACCTGGCCTACGAGCGTTTGCAACCGCAGGCAGTGGATTTGGAGGAAGGGGTCCTAGGAGCTATTATGTTGGATAAGGATGCGCTTCCTGTGATATTGGATATACTGAGGCCCGAGTCTTTTTATAAACCCGTCAATCAAAAGATTTACACATCCATGCTCCGACTGTTTGAGAAGTCGCAGCCTATTGACATTCTCACAATTACGGAACAGTTGCGTAAGACCCTCGAGCTGGATATTGTTGGCGGACTTCCCTATATTTTAGAATTATCGAATAAAGTCAATTCTTCTGCCAATATTGAATATCACGCCAAGATTGTTGCTCAAAAGTATATCCAAAGAGAACTGATTCGTGTATCCACGTTAGTCATCAGAGATGCCTTTGAAGATACCAAAGATGTCTTTGATATGTTGGACCTTGCCGAACAAGGTCTTTACGAAATCACCGATAAAAACCTTAGACGAGGGTATGAATCCGTTGGAAGTTTGGCACGGAAAGCCCAAAAGCAATTGGAAAGTATGGCCAATTCTACGGATGGCGTGGTAGGAGTAGCATCCGGATTTCCGGATCTGGACAAGATCACCTCCGGTTGGCAAAATTCGAATCTAATCATCATAGCTGCCCGACCCGGTATGGGAAAAACGTCTTTTATGTTAGCCGTTGCCAGGAATGCTGCTATAGATTACAAAAAACCAGTGGCTCTGTTTTCGCTGGAAATGAATAATCTAGAATTGGTGAATCGTTTGATATCCATGGAATCTGAGGTGGAAGGGAGTAAATTGCGTAGTGCGCGATTGGAAGAAGACGAATGGACTAAAATAAATGAGGCCATTGAAAAACTAAGTGATACGCCATTTTATATAGACGATACGCCTTCTTTGAATGTTTTTGAGCTAAGGGCTAAATGCAGAAGATTGCATCAACATAATAAGATCAGCATGGTGATCATTGATTACCTTCAATTAATGACCTTAGGATCTACAGATAAACGAGGAAGTCGGGAACAGGAAATTTCAGCTATTTCAAGGGCCTTAAAAGGACTAGCGAAAGAATTGAATATACCAGTGATCGCGTTATCGCAGTTAAATCGGGCTGCGGAGACACAAGGATCAAAAAAACCACAATTGTCACACCTTCGTGAATCGGGAGCCATCGAACAAGATGCAGATATGGTGCTGTTTATATACCGACCAGAATATTATGAACTGGATAATGATATGGACATACCCAAAGGCCAAACAGAATTAATTATTGCCAAACATAGAAATGGTGCAACGGGAAGCGTTTTTGTTAGATTTAAAGATCAGTTTGCCAAATTCATTCCACTAGAGCAACAATTTTCATTTTCACCATTTGATCCTAATTTTAAGGTTCAAATTATTCCGTCCAAACTAAATCATGATCCGGAAGACGAAATCCCATTCTAAACCAACTAAAAAGGAGATTCCAGAAGGCCCCATGCGATTAAACAAATATGTGGCCCACTGCGGAATTTGTTCCAGACGGGAAGCGGCGGCATTAGTAAAGTTGGGAAAAGTAGAGGTGAATGGAGTGGTTGAAACAAATCCCTCCTATGAGGTAAAAGAAAAAGACAAAATTCTTTATCAGGGAAAAGCGATTTACCCAGAAACAAAAAAAGTCTACATCCTGATCAATAAGCCTAAAAATGTAGTGACTACATCCAAGGATGAGAGAAACAGACTGACTGTGCTGGATCTACTCAAAGGAAAGCTTACTGAGCGGGTGTATCCTGTGGGTAGATTGGATAGAAATACTACTGGATTATTGCTATTAACCAATGATGGTGATCTCGCACAAAAATTGGCGCATCCTTCCTATAAAGTCAAAAAGATTTATCATGTTGCCCTGGGTACAAAACTTAGGGAAAGTGATTTAGAGAAAATAAGGAATGGAATTGTCTTAGAAGATGGGAAAGCAGAATTTGATCAGATCGAGTATGTAGAAAATAAGAAGGATGAATTGATTATTGAGATTCATTTAGGTAAAAACAGAATCATACGCCGAATCTTTGAACACTTAGGTTTTGAAGTGAAACGTTTGGACCGCATTTATTATGCCGGCCTTACTAAAAAACATTTACCGCGGGGAAATTTCCGTCACTTGAATTCTCAGGAGGTAATAATGTTGAAACATTTCACCTGATCACTCCACATAAATATCAAATTGGAACGTCAGCAAGTGATCCGTATTTGATTGTGTAGTTTGCCGGAAGTTTAATTCAAGTATAATTTCAAATTGATCCCGAGTCACATATTCTTTGACATCAGCCAAACCCGCCAGAAAAACGAGATCACGGACAGGCTCATTAATAGAAGGGGCTACTTCAGCTATAGGCAGTGAGGAACTTGGATCTCTTGGAAATTGGATAAACACTTCTGCCCTTTCAACAAATTCATAACTGATCGCATTTCCCAATCCCGCACTCAGTCTGAAATGTTTGGGGCGAATCCTTGTGACCTTTGCCGGATCAATATTATTTACAGATAAAAAGTTCTGCCAGGAAGAATTTACGATCCATGTAAACCCGTGTGTAGGAAGAGCACTGAGGCCTGCAGGAATTTCAAGGGTTACATTATATTCTAAATTATGCTGACCCTCGTCGATTTTTTGACATGACTGACAAAATAAGGCGACAAAAAAAGCTATTAAAATAAAAGGATTAAATTTCATTGTTGATGCTCAAAAATAATGGAACGTTTTTGTGCTTTCAAAAGTATTTTTTCAGGGTAATAATGACACATAGAAGACTGTTAGAAATTAGGATGGACAATTAATAAACAAAGACTCCTATTAAATAATTAAATCGTGATTTTCTTACAACCCGATTGATTTTCGATTGTTTTTGGCAGGATATCATTATTAATAAATGTAAATTCGCGGCGCTAAAAATCATCAATATGACACAGCCATTTGACTTCGGTATGCTGAAGGAGCATTATGGACAATTATCTGCTAAAATCGCCCATGTAAGGACCCTGATCAAAAGACCTTTAACCTTTACAGAAAAGATATTATTCACGCATCTACATACGGAATCTCCATTGGCGGATTACAGAAGGGCCAAGGATTATGTGTTTTTTAGCCCGGATCGGGTAGCGATGCAGGATGCCACAGCTCAAATGGCTTTGTTGCAGTTTATGACTTGTGGAAAATCGAAAACAGCAGTACCTAGTACGGTCCATTGTGATCACCTGATACTGGCGGAACACGGAGCAGCAAGTGATCTCCACTCAGCCAATAAGGATAATGCAGAAGTGTATGATTTTTTAAAATCCATTTCAAATAAATATGGCATTGGATTTTGGAAACCCGGAGCCGGAATCATTCATCAGATAGTATTAGAAAATTATGCTTTTCCTGGAGGCATGATGGTAGGTACGGATTCCCACACCCCAAATGCAGGTGGATTGGGAATGGTCGCTATTGGCGTCGGTGGTGCAGATGCGGTAGATGTGATGGCGAATATGCCCTGGGAATTAAAAATGCCAAAATTAATTGGGATTCATTTGAAGGGCAAGATGTCAGGCTGGACTTCATCCAAAGATGTCATTCTTAAGGTAGCGGGTATACTTACGGTGAAAGGTGGAACGGGAGCTATTCTGGAATATTTCGGAGAAGGCGCCAAATCCCTTTCCTGCACGGGTAAGGGCACCATTTGTAATATGGGTGCTGAAATAGGTGCTACCACGTCTCTATTCGGCTATGACGAATCGATGGGTCGATATCTTCGCAATACTGACCGCACATCCATCGCTGATTTAGCAGATGCCATGGGTGATGATCTGACAGGCGATCCAGCATGTTATGCTCATGCAGAAAATTATTTTGATCAAGTAATAGAAATAGATTTATCGACTCTGGAACCGCATGTCAATGGCCCCTACACACCGGATTTAGCCTGGCCTATTTCTGAATTTGCCAAAGCAGTCAGGGATAATAACTACCCGGCAAAATTAGAAGTGGGTCTAATAGGTTCCTGTACGAATTCCAGCTATGAAGATTTAAGTAGGGCGGCCTCAATAGCCAAACAGGCAGCAGATAAACATCTTACGATGAAATCTGAATTTACAGTTACTCCTGGTTCAGAACAAATTCGATATACCGTAGAACGAGATGGCATTTTGGATGTTTTTGAGCAGATTGGAGGTGTAGTGTTAGCCAATGCCTGTGGCCCTTGTATCGGCCAATGGAAAAGACATATCGACGATCCTAAAAGGGCTAATTCAATTTTAACATCATTCAACCGAAATTTTTCTAAGAGAAATGACGGCAATGCCAGCACCCACGCCTTTGTAGCTTCTCCCGAATTAGTGACTGCTATGTCCATAGCGGGTACTTTGGAGTTTAATCCACTCACAGATAGTTTACTAAATGCAGAAGGACAGGAAGTTTGGTTTGACGTGCCGGTTGGATATGAGTTACCTCCATTAGGGTTTGAAGTGAAAGATGCGGGTTTTGAAGCACCCGCCGCTGATGGTTCGAATGTGGATGTAATCGTTTCCCCTACTAGTAAACGATTGCAACTTCTGGCGCCTTTTGTCGCTATTACATCTCAACAATTAAGTAACAATCGGATCTTAATTAAAGCAAAAGGTAAGTGCACGACCGACCATATTTCTATGGCTGGCCCATGGTTGGAGTATCGCGGTCATCTTGAAAATATATCCAATAATTGTCTGATAGGAGCGATGAATGCTTTTAATGAAGAAAGTAACAAGGTTTTGAATTTATTAAACATGGAATATATGGGTGTGCCGGATTCTGCCAGAATCTATAAGGCTGCCGGAGTTGGTACCGTAGTTTTTGGTGAAGAGAATTATGGAGAGGGATCTTCCAGAGAACATGCGGCAATGGAACCAAGGTATTTGGGAGTGAAGGCAGTGATCGTTAAATCATTTGCCAGAATTCATGAAACCAATTTAAAAAAGCAAGGGATGTTGGCGCTGACATTTGCTGATAATACTGATTACGATAAAATCAGGCAAGATGATTTTGTAACCATTTTAGGATTTGATCATATGCGTGTAGACGTTCCACTTACTGTGGTCTTACATCATGCGGATGGAAGCCGTGATGAATTTATGGTGAATCATACCTATAATCAACAACAAATAGAATGGGTTCGGGAAGGATCCGCGTTAAATAAAATTCGCAGAGAATTCGCAGCGTAAATGTTACCCACTTGAGAATGAGGAGTTAAAAGCATCCACCTCAGGCGGATTTGTTTACCAAAACCCTTCTTTTAAAATCCGCCGGCTGGCGGATGCATTTATCTTTTTGGTATCGGATGAAACTGTTTCGTTTCAATCATGCTCAACAATTATTTTCTTGCAGTATTGTTTTTTACCATCAAACACATTTATAAAATAAATTCCGTTGCGCAATTCAGAAACATTAATTATATTATCTTCTCTATGAATTTCAGTACTTAAAATTTCTTCTCCCAAGAAAGTTGAGATTTTAATTTTTGTTTTCGCACTTAACAGATTATTGCATTGAATGTGGATACTATTTGTTGCAGGATTAGGAAAACAGTTAACCGAAAAGGAATTGTCAGGCACTTCATTAATTAATGTTGGATGCGGGTCAAAATAAAATCCATCTGTCCACAAGGTGAATCCGTAATCCCACGTATCGGCAATCACTTCTGCATAGGTTATGTGCTGCCATGTAGCATTACCATTAACTGATAAACCCCATGTTGCATCACCCGCAAGTGGAATGATGTAATTAGTCCACACCGGAGTGAAGGCAGTTGCCGGAAGATTTTTATATGAAAAATAATCACCGCAATCATTTCCAAACCTGATTTCGTTGATCTGAAAGCCGTGAACATTTGGATTATTTGCTTTGAATGAAATATGAATAAACTGCACTTGCGACAAATCCCACGATGCAACATGATTGTTTGAAGGATTATAATGCAGCCGGACTTCAAAACCACTTTGTGTTACGCATTTAAGAGAAGCAATGCCGCTTTGAAAATCTACGCTGTCCCAACTCAGGGTTGTTGGTACTCCGTCTGAAACGAATTTATCCCATGAAGCAAACGCGGGTTCGCAAAGGTCATTTGGCGGTAAGGTTTCAAGAGTGGCATTGGTAGAAGAATCAAACGGCTGCCAATAAACATATCCGCTTGAAACGTTATCATAAAAATCATAAATCTTACAGGCAATTGCGCTACTGTCGTTTGTCGCGTATTGGTTGTGTTGCGCATTTATATTGTTTGGTGTATTGTTTTGGATGTGATAAGAAATATTTTGAATAAATAAATTCAGATTAATGGAATTATTCAATGCTGAATTTTCTAACTGAATACCGATATTATTTTTTTCAATCTTATTCCCTGTGATATTGGAGAGGTAAGTATCTTTCATCATGAGTGCAGCATTATTTATGCTGAAATAATTATTGCTGATTAAATATCCATGCGAATCGTAATTAGTATAATAAGGCGGAGCACCCGGGTCAGCCCAAAGGTTTATTCCGTTTTGCCCGTTTGAAAAAATAGAATTGTTAGTGATGACATTGAATAGTCCATGCTCAATTGCAATTCCGTCTGTGCTGTTATTGCTGATACTATTGCTGTCAATAATTGTATTGGTTGCGTAACCAGCCCAAATTCCATAACCGCTGAAAGATGCATCGTTGTGAACAAAAACATTTCCATCGGTAAAAACACTTTCAATAGCATTGTGAGGAGAATACGAGCAATAATTGTAAGCAAAATAATTATCGTCATGAAAATTGGAAATGGAATTAGGTCCATAAACATTAGCATTGGTAAAAATGCCGTCACCACTATACGAAAAATCATTTCCAATAATTTGATTCAATCTTGAAAAATATAAGAGGATGGCTCCGCAATCGCTCGGATCAGTAAAACGGTTTATGTGTGAAGCAATATTGTTCATCACTCTTGATGAATCGGTTTTATACATGCGAATTCCATAAGCTGTGTTCCATGAAAGAATATTGTCGTGAACATTAATGCTGTCACTATTATATATTGCTATTCCGTCATTCTGAAATTGGGCGGTGTTGTGATGTAATTCGGCAACTCTTACATAATTCAAAAATATGCCTCCGCCATTGGGAGCAAATTCATTTTCAAAAATTGAAATCCATCCAACAGTATCTTTTTTATTTTCAGAAAAATTGCAATTCTCAATTACAAGGTGATTACAGTTTTCAGCACGCAACGCATAGAAATAATTTTTTACAGAACGAAAATTTTTAATCAGCACATTGCTGCTGTTGCTGATGTAAAACATAAATCCTGTAAAATTCAAACCGTCAACATCCACGCTATCGCCATCTATAATAACATTGTTTGCGTTATTAATGTGAATGATGCCATTTTCATCATTATCGCTAAACTGATAATTAGCAGCGGTAATCTTTATATTGGAATTGCTGCTTACAACCATGTTGTTAGTGAGCGGCAAATAAATTTGTGCGTTAACGTTTGAGTCAATAAAGAGAAGTGTTAAAATTATGAACAGTTTTTTCATTTTGTCTTTTATAAATTGTTTATTTCTTGCACAAAGTTAAGAATTAGCACTGCCGCCAAAGCATATCCGAGGACATCTGTATATACGCATTTATTTTCCTCCATTGCGTTTATTTTTGATATAAATTTAAACAAATATAAAGTATATCCCTGTAATTTAATTGCGTTTATCCAAAGTCGCAATCCCGAGGAATAGATGATCATCAATATAAATCTGTGTTTCTCATTCTTAATGACACTTAGAAGCCTCACTATTTCAGATTCAGAGAGTACCATAGGGAAGTTCTGAAGATCTTCTAGGCCTCACATCTATTATAAAAAATTTCTCCCTTAGTAAAATGATTTCGTAGTAAAACTTGATTGCATTAATAACTGCATTTTGAGTATGAAGCGAAATATATTATCTAATTATTAAGATAATATTCTATTCTACTACTAATACTTTTTTTGTAAACAGTTTGCCATTATCTAAACTTATGCAGATATAATAAAGCCCAGAGACTGCACAAGTCTCAATTTCAGCAAATTGATCAATTGATGTTATATTTTTATTATAGAATAAATGCCCACTACTATTATAGACTTTTATATTTTTTACAATACTGCAAATAATTTCCAACGTAATTATGCCTGTTGTTGGGACTATAACTAAATTTAAACAGTTTTCTAACTTGGTAGGAATTTCAATTGAATTTATACGATTCAAATCGATTTTGTAAACAAAATAATTAATTACGGTACTTTTATTATCCCAAACTGGGTAAAGTATATTATTTGAACAATGTAACTTTTTACTTAATGAATATCCAAGAACCAAGAATTCTCCATTTTTAGTTTGTAATATTTTACTTATATATTCGACGCTGTCTCCTTGAAAGTAAAATTTATTTGTCAAGTTACCAATGCTATTTATAAAATAAACTATACCATCGAAATCACCATTACTTTTTATTTCTATATTGTTTTCTTCATTTATTGTTTTTGTAAATCGTCCTCCCAAAAAGAGATCATTTTGATTCAAGTTACCAATTATATTAAATCTTCTGCTTCCGATACCTTTGTATTCTTTAAAGCTTTCGAGATTAAAAAATTCATCAAATTTGGCAATAAACGAATTTTCAAGACTAAAACTATTTGCAATTATATTTTTATTTATAACTAGTTCATTAATATAATTTCCAATTAAATTAATTGAATTATTAGCAGTTATGCTTATGTCAGTAAATATTCCATTTGTTGATAAATACACATCTAATTTCAAATTTTCTGTGAATTTTATTGCAAGACCATAGCCATTTGATGATTTCGGAATAGTGATACTGTCATTTTCGCAAATTAAAAATGGGCTATATGTATCCGTTAATAAATATATAGCATTATTGTTTGATCTCAGTAATTTTAAGGGATAACTATCTTCATAGCCAATGAGTGTTGTAATAGCTTCAATATAATTATTGCGCTTATTTAATTTTAAGAGTAAAATATCTTTCTCATTAAAAGAAGTTCTTAAGCCTTTAAAAATATAAGAATCTGCAACTGCGGATCCAACAAATTGCAAAGCTAAGTATACATGGGATTTATCAATAAACATACTTGACCATTCCCAACCTCCACCTATTAATTTACATAGAACTAAATTTTTTGAATCGAAATTATATTTAAAGCTGAGATCAACAAATAAGTGCAATTTTTAAAAAAAAGGAAAAAAAGCTTTTGAGGGCTTTTTTCCTTTTGACCAAGTAGTGCAATCTTTGGATTGTCTATGTC
>JALYPU010000046.1 GCA_030856215.1 Bacteroidota bacterium | reverse complement strand
GCCATCAATATCAATCAAACTATCTATTTTGGTTGCACCTGTTCTGAAGCTTATAGGATAATATTTAGATTTGATTTCAATAAGATAAAGGGCTAGGGATTTAAGCATCTGTCCTCTTTCATGGAAGGTCATTTTTCTCAACGTTGGAGACGCTTTTTTTCTGGCATACTGCATCATTCCAGCAAAATCAATTCCATCACTAGAAGCCATGCCAATCAAGGACCCATCAATGGCATCATATAATGCCTGGCCTTCACCCTCTCCTTCAATCCAAGATCCTATTGCATAGTTTTTAAGTTTCATCTTTCATATATTTTGTGGAATGCTGATTGCAAGAAAAATATTATTAACTGATCCTATAATCTATATTTAGACACTTATGCCAAATTGTTTAAAATGATGAATGGCGTGCTTGTAAAATAACGCAGACCATTGTTCATAGTTCAAATCACCAAAAAATGGATTTCTAAATGTTTGTTCAGGGTTCTTTTCAAAAGTTGTAAAGAAATCTTGTATTTCATTTTCTAATTCTGTCAATGAATCTTTGACATCTTGATGGCGAATGGGTAGCGGAATTTCAGGAAGCAGGATATTTTTTGTATTTTCTTTAAATGGTGTATCGCTAAAAATAAACGCTCTGTATTTTTCAATGCGCTCATCTTGGGTAAAAATGGCTGTGTGAATATCCTTTCCATTTGCTATGCGGAGGGAGTCGGATAGATGCTCAATCATTTGATGTACATTCATCTTTCCCCAAGACGCCTGGGTATCATAAGGAATAGAACGAAGGTGATTCATTAATTCATTGCGTAGAAATTCAGATTTCTTCATGGTACATTTTATCAGCTATATCAATTATTAATTTTCATTAAATTAATAATAGATTATATAATTATCTCCATTTAAATTTCCAAAGTTCAAAATCAGTTGGGTCAATTTATTCATTTAAATATCTTTATTAATTTGTTCATGGATCATTTTAATAAAGCCATCCACAGATTCCGCGCCTTGATCGCCGGAGCCTTGCTTTCTTACCGAAATATTTTGTTCTTGTTCCTCTTTTTCTCCTACAATAAGCATGTAAGGAATTTTTTTAAGTTCATTATCCCGTATTTTTTTTCCAATAGATTCCGCACGGTCATCTATATACCCACGTAAACCCTCAGACAGTAATTTTTCGTATACTACATTTGAATAGGTGAGATATTTATCACTGACAGGAAGAATCGCAAATTGTTCGGGAACTAACCAAAGTGGAAATTTTCCGGCACAATGTTCTATTAATACCCCTATGAATCGTTCCATAGAACCAAACGGGGCTCTATGAATCATCACGGGCCTGTGTTTCGCATTATCAGCGCCTATATATTCCAATTCAAACCGATCGGGTAAGTTATAATCTACCTGGATGGTGCCCAATTGCCAATTTCTTCCCAGGGCATCTTTCACCATAAAATCCAGTTTAGGACCATAAAAAGCCGCTTCACCTAATACAGTGGTTGTCTCTAGTTTAGCTTCTTTCGTGGCATCAATGATGGCTTGTTCAGCTTTAATCCAATTTTCATCAGAGCCAATATATTTTTCAGTGTTTACTGGATCACGTAGTGAAATTTGAGCTGTAAAATGTTCGAATCCCAATTTTTTAATCACCAACATCGTCAAATCCAACACATTTAAAAATTCTTCTTTCACCTGGTCCGGAGTGCAGAAAATATGCGCATCATCTTGCGTAAAGCAGCGAACGCGCGTTAGGCCATGCAATTCTCCACTCTGTTCATATCGGTAGACGGTTCCAAATTCAGCAATTCTCATTGGGAGGTCTCTGTATGACCTAGGGCGGTGTCCAAATATTTCACAATGGTGTGGACAGTTCATAGGTTTTAGTAAAAACTCTTCGCCTTCCCGGGGTGTGCGAATAGCTTGAAATGAGTCTTGACCATATTTTTCCCAATGCCCGCTGGTGGTATACAAATTTTTATGTCCAATATGAGGAGTAATAACCGGTGTATAACCTCGCTTGATTTGTTCTTTTTTCAGGAAATCTTCCAGACGTTGCCTCAAGGCCGTTCCTTTAGGCAACCAGATGGGCAAACCGGCACCTACTTTTTCTGAAAACATAAACAGTTCCAGTTCCTGGCCCAATTTCCGGTGATCGCGCTTTTTAGCTTCCTCCAGTAAGATTAGGTATTCTTCCAATTCTTTGGCCTTGGGAAACGTAATGCCATATATAC
>JALYPU010000044.1 GCA_030856215.1 Bacteroidota bacterium | reverse complement strand
AAAAAGAAGTTTGTTCAACTCCCTTATACTAGTAGGAATTATTCTTCAAATATACTCATTGGGGATGTTTGCGGAGTGTTTGTTGCTGGTTATTTTAAATGTCGAAATCATCGGTGAGGGATTTGATGTTTTTTAAACTGCGGATGCTGACATGTGTATATATCTCAGTTGTCTTGCTGGATTTATGCCCAAGTAACTCCTGGATATATCGCAGATCAACTCCGGCTTCGAGGTGGTGAGTAGCAAAACTGTGCCTCAAACTATGCAATGTATAATCATTCTTCCCAAATACCCGCTGGCTTTGTTGCCTGAAAACTTCCGACAAACTGCGTTTCGAATATGGCATTCCAACAAACTGCCCTTCAATAAGATATATCTTCGGTTTATACATCTTGTAATAAGTTCTCAACAAAATAAGGAGTCTTTCGCTAATAGGCAGCGTCCGGTCTTTATCACCTTTTCCATGCCGGATAGTAACCGTTTTTTCTTCTCCATTGATGTCACTGATTTTGAGATTGATCAACTCGCCGGCACGCAACCCTATACTGTATATCAACATCAATGCTACCTGGTGCTTTTTGTTAGCCACACTTTGCAAAAGTTGCTGAACCCTCTTTTTGTCAATTACTTTCGGTAAGCGTTCCGACTTTCGCGGACGTTCAAGCTTGTTAATATCTAGTTGCGTATTTTCATACTTTTCAAAATACAACTTGATTGCATTGATAACCTGGTTTTGATAGGAGGTTGAATAACCATGCTTCAAAATATATTGGTCATTAAACGTTTCCAAATCTTTGTAACCGATTGCATTCGGATTCTTCCGGGTAAAAATCAGAAATACCGTCAATGCATTTTGATAAGTCTTTACGGTTGATGCGCTATATCGCATTTGCTTCAAATATTTTGCAAACCGTTCTATTGCTTCTTTGCATTCCCCACTTATTTTTTCAACAGGAATTTCCATTGGTATTTCTTTTATACCAGTTTTCTTTTCATTGGCTTTTCGACTCATCTCCCTATTAAATCCTTTATAATCCGGAAAAACGCCAGCTTCTTTTATGGAAGCAATCAATTGGTTGAACAACTCCGGTTCGTATTTTATGTAATAGCATAGATGAGTCTTACTATAAATGACCCCAGGCATATTTTTTATGAAGGTGCTTATCAATAGATCAAAAGGAAAGCGGATTCCAATACAATCCATTTCTCGATGAAACAAGTAGCAAATTTCTACTCGTTTGATTGAATTTCTAGTTTTGTCATAAGGTTTGCAATCGTCTTGGAGCGATCCTTTTTTAGGATCACTGGAAAAGTGGTGGTTCATAGTTACAATTTTTAGGGTATTATAGAATTCATTCAATTTTTAATCATCATCGTTTAATAATCTTTTTAGTTCAAAATAGATTTATAATTCTATGCTAAGATATTTGTTTGGGAAGAATAATGTATCATAAATATTCAAAAAAGATCATTCATAGGTATAAAATAAGTATTCAGGTTCCCTTCAATATAATTTTTTTATTACTTCCTAATCCTTCACGCAACGGCATGAAAATCCAGCCTACTTATAATTGTAGCCACGGTCTATGCCTGATCTATTGTAATTGAGATGACGGCTCCTTGCACCTGATGCTTCATACAATTGCTTCATCCAATTGCACTAAATTTTCATCTGTATTACCTCCTCGTACATAAAATCCAGTAGTGCCTTCATTTCCAGAATTTACGCCAGCAGAATTGAATAACTTTCACCAAATCTGATTCTCCGAAAATGGCTGGCATGGATTGAACTTTACTTATAGGAATGTTTATAACGCCCATTTGGGCCTCTTCCACATTTCTAGCATCATTTCTATCACCAAATATGACTACTTCATCGAGTTCAGAAGACTTAGATGACAAGGCGATATTAATGGTATAACTTTTGTCAAAATATATTTTTTTTATTTGTGTTTCGTACCCTATATAATTGAATACCACTAAAAAACTATCTGACGCTGGAATAGTGATAGAATAAAAACCATAATCATTTGCAGAAACCGCAGTTTTTAGGGAAGTGATATAAGCAGTGGCACCAATTAAAAATTCTCCGTTCTTTTCATCCGTAATTGTTCCACTCAATGTAAATTTTTGCTGGCCATTTAGGTTTGTCAACAATGAACCAATGAGCCATACTGTAACAAATAGTTTCAACCAATTTTCCATACCATATTAGATTATACATTACTTACAACTTCTTGACAATACGCTAATTATTTCAAAAATGACGCGTGAGGCTTTATTATTATCGTATAATTAGTGAAGAGATTCTGGGTGATATTAATTTTTTATAATTTTCTAACTTTATTTTTGATTAAATGTTAGTTATAAAAAATTAAAATGAAAATAGGCATAATCGGATCAGGTATGGTGGGAGTAACCCTAGCTAATGGGTTCATCAAACATGGTTACGAAACCAAAATTTCAAGTCAACAAGCATCCAAGTACGAAGACTTAAAGCAAAAAACACCCGGCGCTTCAGTAGGCTCTTTTTCTGAGACGGCTGCTTGGGCTGACCTTATTGTTTTGGCCACCAAAGGAAGCGCCACTTTGGAGGTTATATCCATTTGTGGCTTAAATAATCTTAGTGGTAAAACTGTCATTGATACCACCAATCCAATTGCAGACTTGCCCCCACAAAATGGAGTTTTGCGGTATTTCAGTACAATAGACCTTTCGCTAATGGAACAATTACAATCTGCAGCACCTGATGCTCATTTCGTCAAATGTTTTAATAGTGTTGGAAATGCTTTTATGGTGAACCCAGATTTTGGTGGCAATACACCCAGCATGTTTATTTGTGGAAATAATAAAGAGGCAAAAGTTCAAGTTAAAAACATTCTTGATCAATTTGGTTGGGAGGCAGAAGACATGGGATCCGTGGAAGCAGCTAGAGCCGTTGAATCTCTTTGTATTTTATGGTGTATCCCCGGCTTTCTTGAAAACCGATGGAATCACGCATTTAAATTATTGAAACAGTAATTCCAGTTTATTTATTGTGAATTGTTAATCCGACCTTCGATTTTAAAGGTTCAGGATTCTTTCTCTCTGATCTTTCTATCTTTGCCGCAAAATTCATATGCCCAAGGATAGTTCCATTAAATCCGTTCTTATTATTGGAAGCGGACCAATCATAATTGGCCAGGCTTGTGAATTCGATTATTCAGGAACTCAAGCAGCGAGATCACTTCGCGAAGAGGGCATAGAGGTCAGCCTAATAAACAGCAATCCAGCCACTATAATGACCGATCCCGTCACCGCTGACCATATTTATTTATGGCCGTTGACTGTTGAAAGTATTATTAAAATTCTGGAAGAGCGACACATCGATGCCGTTTTACCTACTATGGGTGGTCAAACGGCTCTGAACCTTGCTATTGAAGCGGACAAACAAAATGTCTGGACGAAATTTGGAGTGCGGATGATTGGTGTCGATATAAAAGCTATCGAGCTGACAGAAGACCGAGAATTATTTCGCAAACACATGGGACATCTCGGAATCTCCGTAGCTCCCAGTCAAATTGCCAATTCATTTTTAGAAGGTAAAGAAGCGGCCCAAGCCATTGGATTCCCACTTGTTATCCGCCCATCATATACACTGGGAGGAAGTGGTGGAAGTTTTGTCAATGATAAAGAACATTTTGATGAGGCTCTACGAAGGGGATTAGATGCTTCCCCATCCCACGAAGTCTTAGTAGAAAAAGCAGTTTTAGGATGGAAGGAGTTTGAATTGGAGTTATTGAGAGATAATAATGATAATGTGGTGATCATCTGCACGGTAGAGAACCTGGATCCAATGGGCATACATACCGGAGACAGCATCACCGTAGCCCCCGCCATGACATTATCAGATACGGCTTACCAAAATATGCGGGATCACGCTATCAAAATGATGCGCTCTTTAGGGAATTTCAGCGGCGGGTGTAATGTTCAATTCGCTTTAAATCCTGTCAATGAAGCGTTAATTGCTGTGGAAATCAATCCACGCGTATCCAGATCTTCTGCGTTGGCTAGTAAGGCAACTGGTTATCCTATTGCAAAAATTGCGGCTAAACTTGCCATCGGATACACTCTTGATGAGTTGAAAAATCAAATTACGGGGACCACTTCTGCTTTTTTCGAACCCTCCCTGGATTACGTCATTGTGAAAATGCCACGATGGAATTTTGAAAAATTTATAGGAGCTGATACAAGGTTAGGCTTACAAATGAAGTCAGTAGGTGAAGTGATGGCTATCGGTAGAAGTTTTACGGAAGCACTACAGAAAGCTTGTCAGAGTCAAGAAAATGATCGCCATGGATTGGGTGCCGATAAAAAAGAATGGTTTAATACTCAAGACATTCTCGATCGATTGGAAAAAGTTAGTGATGACAGAATTTATCGATTGAAAGATGCCCTTAGACTAGGTGTTCCTGAAAAAACAGTTCAAAAATTAACCGGAATTGATCCATGGTTTATCAAAGAAATAAAAAAGTTGGTTCAAATGGAGGAACAACTTTTAAAATGTAATGTCCCTGAGGATATTCCTAGAGATTTCTTTATTGAACTTAAGAAAAACGGATATTCTGATACGCAGATTGCCTGGATTTTACGAATTGAGGAACACGATGTAGCCAATTATCGAAAAAAATTAGGCATTCGCCGGTCTTATAAAATAGTGGACACTTGCGCAGCAGAGTTCGAAGCCAAAACACCTTATTATTATTCTACTTTCGATGATGAAAATGAAAGTATCGTAAGCGAAAAGAAAAAAATTATTGTCCTCGGCTCGGGTCCTAATCGTATTGGGCAAGGCATTGAATTTGATTATTGCTGTGTACACGGTGTTTTAGCAATCCGTGAAGAGGGCATGGAAGCCATCATGGTCAATTGTAATCCTGAAACAGTCTCTACCGATTTTGATATCGCGGATAAACTATATTTTGAACCTGTCTACTGGGAACATCTGGAAGAAATTCTTGATCTTGAAAAACCCGCGGGTGTAATTGTGCAATTAGGCGGACAAACAGCTTTAAAACTCGCCGAAAAAATTTACAAAAAGGGAATACCCATTATCGGAACAGATTTTCCAAATATGGACATCGCGGAAGACAGGGGATCGTTTTCAGATTTATTAAAAGAAATGGAAATTCCGTATCCCAATTATGGAGTAGCGGTAGACGCAGATGGTGGTTTGGATGTAGCCAGGAGAATTGGCTATCCGGTCTTAGTAAGACCTTCTTATGTTCTTGGCGGACAAAGAATGCGCATCGTCATTAATGATGAAGAATTAGAACGGCATGTACTGAGTATTTTTAAACATATGCCCGACAACAAAGTCCTCATTGACCAATTTTTGGAACGGGCGAAAGAAGCTGAAATCGATGCGATATGTGACGGAGAACAGGTCCAAATTATGGGGATTATGGAGCACATAGAACCTGCCGGAATTCATTCTGGAGACAGTTCGGCTGTATTACCTCCCTATAGTTTATCTGATGAAACCATAGAGACGATGATTGAATATGCTAAACGAATAGCCTTTCGATTAAACATTCGTGGATTAATCAATATTCAGTTTGCGATAAAAGACCATCAAGTTTATGTAATCGAAGCCAACCCAAGAGCATCACGCACGACACCTTTTATAGCTAAAGCCTATCAGGTACCTTATTTAAAAATTGCCACAAAAATTATGTTAGGCACTCATAAATTAAAAGATTTTCAGATTGAAAATAAAATGGATGGTTACGCTATAAAAGTACCGGTGTTTTCATTCAATAAATTTCCAGGAGTAGATATCAATTTAGGACCAGAAATGAAATCTACCGGAGAAGCTATTTATTTTATTAAAGATCTATATGATCCTTTCTTTAGGGAGTTGGATTCGAGAAGATACATGTATCTGAGCAGGTAAGAATAGCAACCCTTAAATGGCTGCTGATTTTCTCTGCAGCAATCTCCAAATTCAATTTTTGTCCAATTGCTTCCAGTTTCCAGTCAAGGTTGTATTAGGATCAAAACCATTGGATTGACTTAACAAGTATTCACCACGGTCATTCACCCATGCATTAGAATATCCGGATGGAAGTTGCACGGGTGTTTGATTTCCATCGTTATATCGATCTACACCTCGCAGATAATCACTGAATTGAGCATTTGATTTATCATTAGACTTTTGCGTTTGCCAATAACTGTCGCTGATAGTTTTAGAAATTTGATCGTTTGTTTGACTAATTATTTTACTGATTTGTCCTGCCTGATAAATTCTTTGATAAACCTGATCGGACAAGATTTGAACCACTTGTAAAAATTTATTATAAAAAGGGAGTGTTGGTTTACTCGATGCTCTTATGGTTAAAGCAATCTTTCTACATTCCTCCAGTTTTCCTTTTGGCGCTTTACAACTTTGCAAACCTGCCGCCGCCCATATGGTACTATTCATGGTTACCACCCCTTGTGATGTAGCATTATAAACATTCAACTGTCCATAAAATTCTTCTTCCATTGTTTGGTTTCCTTCTAAATATTCTATTCGCACAAATCCACTTTGATAATGTTGTTCGTGATAGGCTCCTTGCTGGTATCCCTTTTGTGGCGTAGGGTTATTGATTATTTTTTCATCGATGACTTGAAAAGAAATTCCTGGCCTTTCCTTTTTAATCATTCCTTTTAAACCTGGAATGATTCCGGTTGGTGGCGGATATCCGCTAGTTCCAGTTGGCCCTTGACTATAAACAGCCCTTACATCCGGGTAGGATTGAATCAGCATATTCTGTTTTGCATCTCTAAATTTTCCTTGATATCTAATGGGCAATGTTGCATCATTATACTCCCAATATAATTTGTCTTGCACCGTCCAGCCCTCAGGGACCAAGCAAGTGAATGCGACCATTCCTGTGCCTTCGCGATCCATAATCTCATGTTTTGTGAGTTTGAGATATGTACCACTTTGCGTGGATTTTGGAAGTATGTTTTGTTTGATTTCGGTCTGCGAATTTGGAATCGCAGTGTTTGACGCTGATTGTTGGCTTTGTCCACAACTGATATAAATGCAAAAAGCAGAAAAAACAAGAAGAGAAAAGTAAGCTTTCATATTTTTGATTTACTTACTTCAAAAATAATGATAGAACTACAAATTCAAGAACCTATAATTGAGGAATTGCTATTTAATTCGTCCGATCAAAATTCGGGAGATAATGCATACGTTCGGAATTAACCGATATGAAAAAATTCTATGCCTCTAGTGTATAAAATTAAATTCTAGTAATCCCTTTACCGCTAACTATGATTTGTCGGTCTTTTTAATTCAATAAAAATTGAACGGTCAATCCTCCATTCACGTTTACCGTTTTGTATTGATCCAATACATACGGCAACGTTTTTCGGTAATCCACAAACAACCTTAAATTTAAATTTTTACTGAGATTATATTTAACCGCCGGTGTAAAAGAAATTTGTTTACTTCCCGAAACTGCTTGCGCAATAGTATTTTGATCCAGCTTATGTAATTTTTTAATATCATCCCGAATACTAAAGTCAAATGTAAATTCCAGGTCGTTACCTTTTGGCTTGTTTGCATTTGCGGCAGGATCTTCTTTGGAGTTTTTCTTCTTCTTCTTCGACTTTTTCTTTACATTTTTATTGATTTTTTCAATACCTGGGATAAAAGACAAATACACATTTTTAATCGTGTATCCCGCTTTAATGTTATATGCTGTTCCGTTAGTTTCCTCTAGTTGTCCGTCAATACTGTTTTGCAATCTAAGATTCCTGTTTTTATTCACGTCGATGCCGAGTTCAATACCATTCTTTGTTTTAATACTCAATCCAATTAATGGATTAAAATTTTCATTCACTATAACCTCAGGAATTTCATAGCGTGAATAATATGAAGTTATCGTAGTATCTCTTTTTCTAGCCTCTGGAATATTATTGACTTCTTTGTAATCGAGATTAGTCCGATATTCATTCATAGTCAGTGTATTCTTATAAGCATGACGGATAGAGAAGTCTTGAAATAAATCCTTCATAAAATTCAGACGCGACAATCCACTATAGTTAACAGACCAATTTGGCATTGGTAATGTTTTGAATACATCCAACTTTACCTTCTGCGGATTTGTTTTTGAATACGCAGAAATAAAAGATGGTATCACCACATCTACATGATCTCCTCCGAAACCATCCACATAATCCGGATCCTCTTGACTTGGATTTGTAATTCCATACTGTTCACCTACGCGCTTTGAAATGGCTGTTCTGGTATCTGAAAAATTTACAAAGAGTTGATCAATATCCCTATTAAACAACGTTTGTAAGGATAAAAATGAAATGGTCAACTGCCCATTATCAAATGGAGAAAAATGTTGGAAATCCTGTGTATTGGTACCAAAAACTGAATCAAATTTAAATGCTTCTGTATGATCTTTAATAAATGTACGGTCAACATTTAAGTCAATATTAAAATCTTTAAAAGGTTCGATTTTTAGTTTTGCGCCAAATGTTTTTGAATTACGTTGGCTCATTTCTTTGTTCAAACACATGTTTGCTGAAATCCAACCTTTATCCGCTGCATCATCGAGCCATCCACCTTGCTTAAAATTAGGTTGTAACCCGGAAATAAAACTCCATCCTGGTGCTTTCAGTGCATCACTGGTTCCTAAGAGCTCTGAACCAAGCGTATAACCTGGAATTACCGTACTCCGGTTATTTTGAAAATTCAATTGAAGCCTTCGTACTGACAACAAAGGACGAATTAATACTTTTTCTGCTACGCCGATTTTAGCTTCAGGTTTATTTTTTTCTTCTGTTTTCTTTTCCTTTTTTTCTCCTTTTTTATCTTCTTTATTGGCAGGTTTTTTTTGTGCGGGTCTAATTCTACTTGGCGATGATTCTCCATTTATTCGCCTTAAATAAGGAATTTTATTATATAGAGTAACCAAGTTCAACTCACCGCTTAAACTGATATTTTGACCATTGCTAATAACACTACCCAAAGAATCCACTGTGCGCAGTGAACCCCCAGCCCAATTATAATTTGCTGTGTATTGGGCGCGCGCATTCACCCAATCCATAAATGGAATAAGCCGTGTAGGAATATTATAAGATACGGTAAAATTGTGCTTATAATCTTTCGTGCGGCCTAAATCTTTAATGTTATTTAAAAGGAAGGGTTTCCGATCGCGTTCCGTAACAACTCCATTGGTAAGTGGATCAATATAAGCGCGTCTCAAAGGATTATAGGTAATTTCATCGACAGCTGCTTCTGTTTGTGCATTGAAATTAAACTTTAAGGATCGGGTAAAATCCCAATTCAAAGCATAATCGCGAAGCCACGAGAATTTTACTTCTTCCCAAGTCGCAAACGCGGGATCAGCAAAACGGTAGGTTTTTTTACCATACCTACGTTCTAAATTATTCCGTATGCTAAATGAGTTGGGAAGTAAATTAAAATTGAAATCAGAAATAAATTTTAAATAATTACTTTTTACAATTTTTTTGAAAGGTTCTATATATTTTGGGCTGATGCTAAAATTATAATCAATGCCTCCTTGCTGCGATTTTAAATGATCAGAACTTACGATTTCATTTCGTTTATCTGTAACTGATTGGCTATAGTTCAAACCAAAATTTTCTACATTCCAAGGCATGGGCTTTTTGGTACCCGTTCGTTCTTTACGCACATTATTAAAAGCAAAACTGCGGATATTGGTCAAATCTGTCGAGCGCTCTTTGATAGAGTCCCTCTCTTGTTTACTTCTGGCGTTCGCCAGTTTATCTTTGAGTTTTACATCGGTATCATTTGGATCATATTCAGGTGTGCGATGCGCTATGGAATATTGGCTAGTAAATGGAATGCGGATCCCAGTTTTTTTAGGTAAAAATTTTCCGAGTTCTACGGTTCCAGTCACATCATACAAGATCACTTCTGCATTCGCTCTGTCTGATAATTTTTGATCAATTCCTCCCCAACCTATAGTCGAGAAATTGGTTGCCATACTCACATTGCCTAAATCTGCCAGTTGTAATTCAGCGCGTGCCTGCGCTGCAAATCCACCTTTTTCATCCAATCCAGTAAGTCTTAATTCATTCAGCCAGACTTCAACATCCCTTAGAACGTTGCTTGTTTTATTTCGGATGCCAATTTGAATACCTCGGATTTGACCAATCGATGGATTCCCTATGATGGTCATTTTGTTGGATAGCTTATTTGGATCCATAATTGAAAAAGAATCCGCTATCCCGCCTTGTGCATTGCGTAAATTCTTTAAATTAATCAAACTTTGTAGGTCAAAATCAAATTCATTTTCCACCAACCAAATTGAGTCAGAACTTATGGCAGACGTTGCGTCTTTGGAAGTCATTCTCAATGGTATGGAATACTCATAATAATTATCTGTAAAATCTTTTCCTAATCGCAAGAAAATACATACATCTCCTTTATTAAGATCTTCCACTGATTCGGCGTGGACAAACATTTTAAGTTTTGTATATTTACGAAGGTCAAGATCTAAAATTCGATAAATTGATTGTTCGCAATTACCAGCAAAATCTTCTTTTCTTAATAGTAATGAAGATTCATTTTGGAGTAAATCCTGGTATTGAGCGCTATAAAATTTTTCACGTTCAATTCCCTTTGGAGTCTTATAATTGATGGGGATTTTTTCGGCATTCTCTTCGATATCTACTTTATCTAAAATAAGTGGCTTAGGGTCATTTCCCTGATCACTGGTACAGCCTGATTTATCATATCGTCTCCATGTATTTCTCCCCAACTGAAATTTAATGAACCGGAAGGTCACAGACTCATCAAATCCGGTAAGCAATAATCTCATTCCCTGAATAGAACGAAAGTCATTAATCTCACCCACTTTTTGAAATTTGGATAACGGAACCCTGTATCGGTACCAAATCTCGTCTTCTCCATTAGCTCTGGGAATTACTATGGTATCGGTAATTAAATTGTCTGTTTGGTTAAAATCAAACTCTATTTTATTATCTGGGCTTTTGTTTATTTCAATTCCATAATTGAAATAAGATTCGATTTCATTTAAAGATTTATCGTTATTCAGATCTTCTACATCCGGATAACCTGTATAAGCTGTAGACTGATTGGTTCCTTCTTCAATCTGCCCATTAGCTTCAGGCATATTATATCTTTTGTAACGGTTAAGAACCGTTTGACCGATTAATGACTGTGATCGATACGAAATATAATCGTCATTAGAAGGGTCGTTAAAAACTTCCGCAAACTTAACGGGATCTAAAAAATTTTGTAAGGCATCCACGTAGGGTTGAAAAAATATTCGTTCTTCGTTGGGTATCTCGTCACTTACACTATTTAAACCATCCAATCCTAAGTCCTGTAGTTCCCGTTCATTGATATCAAATGCATTGGTTATAGGAGGTTTTCGAGCTATTTTGCCAAACGTGGTCGTATCAAAAGGTAAATTTAAATTTTTGGTAGGTAGTCCGTGTTCAAATTGTTGTCGCCCGTCCTTTAATATATCCTCAGAAAAATTTCCCAACTGTAAATATAGTCGCCCGTCATTTGAAACAGGTGAATTGTCATGCTTTGACATAAATGGATTTAATAACCAAAAGTCCACATATTCTACATTGGACGCTTCAAAGTCATTCGTAGTGAGTTTGGTCATAATCCCCCCCCATCTGTTTTCAGGTTCCAATAAATTATTTAACCGATCGATACCAGGCGTACGAACGCTCGTTAGTGAATCTATTTGGACGAAATATCCTCCAGGAATATCATAGTTATAAGGACCTTTCAGATTAGGATAATAATTTAAATCAAACGTAACTTCTGTAGTAAATCCAACTTGCCGGTTTTTATTGGGAAATATTTCTTTTTCATCTACCAATCTCGAATACGAATGCCCTGCATCTGGTGCACTCACTCGGGCATATTCATCAATACGATACCAACTCAACAACGCCCGGTTGGAAGAAGATATTAAATTGTTATAAACATTCCCTGCTCTAAAAGCTTCTTCTCTGCTATCAAGCCCTTGTGGAGAGGCGGCTAGAATCCATTGTGCCGTATTAAAATACAATCCGATACCTGTGCTGCTGCCCTCGAAATCATCTATATAAATTACCCCTCCATTGGAACCCGCCTGATTAATGGCTCTTGAATGCCCGGGGTCCAATAAGGCTCCCTCAGCTTGAAGAGACCATCTTGAAGCTTCTTTTGTAGAAAATAAGGGTAATTTGTCTATTGCTCGTGTCAACCACGGGGCTGTTTTGCTTAAGCCAAAATCTAAGCCATAAATTTTATTGTTGATGGGGTCTTCTCCCAAATTTACTTTTTGCGTAAATGGTCTTTCAAATAAATTCATATACGTCATTCCGATATAAAAATCTTTCCGCTTAGAATACTCTGCTCTCAGTCCAAGCATTGTCTTTGTTTGAAAGCTAAATAAGGAATTGTCTTCAAAATTTACATTTATCGGAACATCAGATTGTATGAGTGCTGTATTTAGTATGGTAATTTTTCCCAAATTTCTATCCACGGTGTAATCAGATCCTTCCACTAGGGTATTGGATCCTGCGCTAACGGTCACTTTTGCATTGGGATCGAGATTCCCCCGTTGCAGATTAATTTCGTTTGATTTGCCCGACTTGTATTTACCTTTTAATAAAAATTGATTGGATTTCAGTTCTCTTCGGGCCGCTGTCACTGAGGTATCGTAGAGTTCAGGGTATCCATATTTTTCATATAAACTTTGCGCCTGAGCTGGATCGACTAATTGGAATAAATTCAGCATAGATCGCCCAAATGGTTCTAACACGGGAAAAATAACACTTCCACTAGCTGGTACAACAGTTTGTCCCGGAATAAAATCAAAGACTCCATCCGGTTGCGGATCTTTTGTTTTGTTTAAGAAATCTAGCCTAAATAAATTGAGCAATGGATAGCCCTGCAATTCTTCTATGTATCGTTTCTGAATACCATCCTGAGCTTCATAAAAGATATCAAAGGTAAAATCCTCTTCATTTAAATTATAGCCTCCTATTGGATACACATTTTTCATCATCAAGTCCCATGAAGGAAGCATAGTATTTTGGGTGGATGATTTCAACATTTTTACATAAATAACTCTTGGACTGGTCGAGTCTGATCTGATTTCAGAAGAAAATTCACCTACTTTAAATTTAGCATCAGTGCGAGGATCCACTTCCCGGCCGTTGTATGTATAATTATAAGCGATTGCTAAAACCTGGTTGGGGCGGGGCCGGATTCTCAATGAAATAAACCCGAGATCTGGATTAAAAATATAGTCATTGGATGAAAGCTTTCGCGCTCTTACCTTTTCAAAATCTCTTCCTTGTTTTAAGTTAAAGCCATTTGGGTCCGTTAGTTTTCTGACCACAGTATTTAAATCTCTGGTATTAGTATCTACCAAAAATTCATATAATTTATTAGCTGTATTGGTGGGAAGACCTTTTCCATTTACATCTTTTGGATTCTTTCTTCCAGGAACTAATCTGGCAGGATTATCATAGTCAAAAGGCTGCCCTTCTGGTGTACCTAGATCCGTTAAGGCAACAATATCTCTTACATTAGTTTCTCTTGAATTCTGACCATCTTCTGTAATCCAAACTTCAACTTGTTTAATTTTGAATTTACTGGAGATTTCCGGTAAATTGATCAGATTACCCTCATAAGCGTCTCTGAAATAATGTGCTAAGAAAAAATGACGGTTATCATCATATTCATCTGGGCGCACCTCATATTCTTGGATAACGCCTCCTCCTTTAATCTGAATGTTTTCTTGTTTGGATTTTTGTTGGGAAACAATACCGGTTAATCTCAAATATCCAAATTGCCAATCTGTCTTAAATCCAAATAAATTTTGACTCCCTTGAATGAGATTGGATCGCAGTGGCAAGCTGACATTTCCTGCCTCTATTTTTTTAATGATATCGTCCTCAGAAAACTTTTCACTATCGTACTCTAATTTCAGTTTATTATCGAAATCAAAACTAGGTGTAGAATTATAGTTGGTGTTTAGTTTTAGTTTGTCTCCAATACTACCTGTGACATCCAGTTGAATATCCATGTCAAAATTTGGTCCAAATTGTCCTCTTGTAGCTTGCGCTTGAATTGGGTTATCGTTATAGTTATAAAATGCACCCAGGGTAAGGTCAATGCTTCCTTGCGGCTTAATTTCAACTCCGAGACCACCAAACAGTTTATCAGCCAGGTTGCGTTTTAAATCAATTTTACTTACGGGATCTACGAATCCAGCCGTATTTCGTTTTGAGGTGGAAATACCGGCCAAATTTTTATAATATTCCTTGTCTTGTTGCCTCCTTTTAAATTCCAGGTATTCCTCAAAACTTAAGCTTGTCGGAGGTCTGAAATATTCATCGCCAATTTTTTCCGTGAGAATATATTGTCCCGTTTCAGGATCATATTCTATAGTTTTTTGAACCGCTTTAGGATCATCAAGGTCAAATGGATTATTATCCTTTTCCTGGGTGAAATCACCCGATCGATCTTTAAGTGGAATGGTGTCAAGTTGGTTCTTCTGAATTGAAACAAAAGGATCTGGAAGTTCTCGCCCCCCGGCAAATACAAGCTGAGCGCAAAAGACTAAAGTAATGATGGAAAAATCTTGATAAATTTTACAAAACATGGTAATTCTTGACTTCTGGGTACGCAGTTTTTTTGGCTAAGAAGTTACTATAACGGAAAATATCGCTCAAAGGTATTTGAATAAGGTAGTCAGGCTAATTTTTTTAAAGCTGTTTTGATTAACTCTTCTACTGGAATATCAATCTGCTCGTCGGTTGGAATCGAACGCATGACTGTTTCTACTTGTTGTCTACCAAAGCCAAGAGAAATTAAAGCACTGATGGCTTCAGATTTTATGGAGGAACTCTGACTCGTCTTAATATTGAATTCGCCCGTATTGGATTCTTTCGTGAACTTGTCTCTAAGATCAATGATGATTCGTTGGGCTGTCTTTGGGCCGACCCCTTTTACTTTCCTGAAAACCTGATCGTCTCCTGAAATGATGGCTTCCCTTGCAATATCCGGCTCCAAAGAAGAAAGTATCAATCGAGCGGTGTTGGGCCCCACGCCGCTGACTGAAATAAACGAAACAAATAAATGCCGCTCATCCTCTGTACTGAAACCATACAAGTAGTGTCCATCTTCTTTGACAATGAAATGAGTCAAGATTTGTACATCTGCTTTATTTTCTAGCTGGCTATATGTAAATAATGAAATAAAAACCTGATATCCAATGCCTCCCGATTCAATTATCGCATAGGTGGGTTTGCGTTCAATGAGTTTGCCTCTTAGATAATAGATCATGAATGAATAAAAATGCGAAGTTACTAATATATGGTAAATAATAGATATATGTTTTCTAATGAATTAGTATTATTAAATGATCCAATCTAGAAAGCATCCATCTCAGTTTTCTACACCCTAAAAATCAGAAACACGCTTATAATTAGCGGTTTGTTTTTGATTTCCCCTTATACTTCTTGAACAAGCTGATAAAAATATTTTCTATTCGTTTCCAAACCTCCCGATCAATGCTATAGTAGATTGAATTTCCGGCTATTTTCCCGCGAATCAATCCAACCCGATTCAATTCCCGGAGGTGTTGCGAAATAGTGGGTTGAGAGAGTGGTAACTGTTCGACTATGTCGTTACAAATACAGGTATTGACTTTTAGAAGATGTTCAATGATGGCGACTCTTGCTGGATGGCCCA
This sequence comes from Bacteroidota bacterium, assembly GCA_030856215.1. Classification (GTDB taxonomy): domain Bacteria; phylum Bacteroidota; class Bacteroidia; order Chitinophagales; family Saprospiraceae; genus Vicinibacter. The sequence goes on along the minus strand of JALYPU010000044.1, from coordinate 37,194 downwards.
GCGCCTTAGCCAGTGTGGCAAGTTGGTTATGATGTTTAGAAAACGCATCTGTTTTACTGACCCCCATACTATGTTGTTTTAAGCGTACTTATTATTAAAATACGTAAGAATATTAACGTAATATTGCAATATTACGATTATAAATCGAATACTCAAACCCATAGATATTTTAGAATAAATAATATTAACGACGAATACCCTGAAGGATTTCGGGAAATCCTTTATTTCATTTTCAAAATCTCTTCGATATAGTTTCGTTGATTTGAAAGGCGGGGAACTTTCTGTTGCGCACCAATCTTGTTGCGCGATTTCATCCATTCGAAAAAACGTCCCTTAGGTACAATATTTAATTTTAACTGCACTAACGCTAAATCATTGAACCGCTTTGCCTCATAATCGGAATTAACTTTTTTTAAATTATCATCCAATATTTTGGTGAAAGCTTCAGCATTTGCAGGGTCCTCTTCAAATTCGATCACCCATTCATGTCCTCCTTTTCCTGATGCCGTAAGAAACACCGGTGCCACCGTATAATCTACTACTTTAACATTAAATGCTTCGCAGGTCATCGCCACCGCTGCATCCGTGTTGGATACCATCACCTCCTCACCAAATGCATTGATGAATTGTTTCGTTCTCCCGGTAATTTTAATTCGGTATGGGTTCAGGGAAGTAAACATTACCGTATCCCCAATTTTGTAACGATACAAGCCGGAATTTGTCGTAATGACAATAGCATAATTCTTCCCCAATTCTACTTCGTACAGCATTACCGTTTTTGGATCTTCCACATGCCATTCTTCCATTGGAATAAATTCATAAAAAACAGCATTGTCCAAAATTAACAACATGTCATCCTGTGCGAAAACATCCTGTACTGCAAAGTAACCCTCAGAGGCATTGTAGGTTTCCTGATACGCAAACGTTTCCGAAGGAAAAAACTGACGGAAGGGTTCTCTATAGGGAACAAAGCTCACAGCACCGTGGACAAATATTTGGATGTTGGGCCACACCTCCAGTATATTGGACTTACCAGTAATTTCTAAAATCCTCTTAAATAAAACGACCGCCCATGTTGGCGTACCCGCCACCAAGCGGATGTCCTGGTGAATGCTCTTTTGAGCAATTATTTCTAATTTTTTTTCAAAGTCAGGCATCAGTGAAATTTCGACCTTTGGCGTCATGCACTGTTGAGCAATATGCGGGGTTTTGTGAAGAATGACCGCTGACACATCTCCCACTAAACTACCAGGAAATTCAGGTAAATCCTGAGAATAGCTCCCAGCCAAAATGATGCTTTTTCCATCTATAACCCTCGGATTTTTTAAATTTTGATACATCAAGGCCAACAATCTCCAGCCGCCTCGCACATGACATTTTTGATGATTCTCATTGGTTACCGGTATGTATTTGCTTTTATCACTGGTCGTACCCGAACTTTTAGCATAGCACCTAACTCTTCCAGGCCACAGAACATTCTCATCTCCAACCATCATACGATGAATGTCATTTTTGATGGTATCGTAGTCTTGAACGGGTAAAAGGGAAGACCAATCCTTGGGTGCTTTAACTCGTTCAAATTGATATCTTCGGCCCCACTCTGTGTTTTTTGCCTTGGTGACGATACTTTTTAATTGAGCCCATTGGGTTTCATGCGGGTGTTCAATAAAATCCTTAATCTGCTTTTGATGCATCTTCAAATACTGCGCATATATGGCGTTGATCAAACGATTCATGTAGTCTATTAAAAATGGCGTACGCCAAAAGTAGTAAATGGCTGCTTAAAAGGACAATTAATTTATCCCATAAATGTCATTAGTTCTTCGACTAATGCCATTCGCTTTTGAAAATCAATACTTTTTGGCAAACTAAAAAGTAAGATTTTCTACGGCGGGATTACCTCGGACGCCATTGAATATCAATGGCTGTTGTCATTAAGCTTTCGCTTAATAACAATTCTCGGTTTATTTTGGAAGCTTGATCTGGTAGCTTTTTGCATCCTTATTGGATAAAGAAGATTTAATCAACCAAGGATTATAAACCTTCAGTAATCGATAGGTGCACCCGTGTTTATGTGCAAAATCTGCCAGGCTTTCAATGGACGTATTAATTTCTACTAATTTATAGTCCTCAAAAGGTTCGTATTTATCTTTAGAATGGACAAAAAAGCCAAACTTTTCAGGTTCTTTCATCACTTCTTTGGCGGCTAAAATTCTAAATAGATATCGGTTAGTTTCATCACTAAGGTTTAAATTAAAGTAGATTTCTTCTTTTTGTTCGTTCATGGCATTTTGAAGTCCATTCGGGCCCATATTATAGGCTGCTGCAGCCAAAGTCCAGTTACCAAAACGCTCTTTTTGTTTTTTTAAATATTGACAAGCCGCGAAGGTGGCCTTCTCAAAATGATACCGTTCATCCACATATTCATTGATCTCAAGCCCTAATTCCGTTGCCGCCGCGTCTCTGAATTGCCAAATACCTTTAGCACCGGCAGGAGATATGGCATTGCGAAGAGAACTTTCCGCCACAGCTAAATATTTAAAATCGTCAGGGATTCCACACTCCTTAAAAATTCGCTCGACGGTGGGGAAATATCTGGCCGACAGTTTTAAATGGATTAATGTCGAGGTATGCTGGTAAGTATTGATCAAAAGTTCTCTCTCCAAACGCTCCACCACATCGAAGTTATTCATTGGAAGGTCCTCGCCAGCAAATTCATATTGCTCTAGTAAATTGACTGCATGGATTTTTTGTGGAACCGGATCGTAACTTTTATTATAAGGAACATCTGTAGACCAAAATATCATACTTACACCTAGCACTAAGAGGCTTCCAAAAAAAATAAAAAAGATATTCCGTAATCGATGGGGAAACATTATCATAACTGTAAAACGCCTTTTTATTCAAAGATATTCCTTTATCCTAAATACCATTCTTTAATTCCTCCATGGAGTTTTCTAAAGGTAAAATCTTTAGACTCCTGTCTCTAATCTTAAAACGATCACCAAAAGCAAGTACATGAGTAGTCAAATTAGATAGGGACATGGGAGTTCCTGGTTCCAAATCTTCATAACGATTGTGAGTCAAATTTCTTGGGTCAAATAGGATTACCATACCGGACCCTATGATTTCGCATTCATTTCCTTTTTTAATGACCAATCCGGTATCTTCTGCCAAACCAATACCCAGATTTTGAGGAAATTGGGCCACCGCCTCGGCCAACCTACCAAATCGACCTCTCTGGATGAAATGGGAATCAATAATGGCTTTCTCCAGAAAACCCATACCCTGACTGATCTTAACATTTCCCTTATGTAAAGCTTCTGATATACCACCACTTGCTATCATCTGCTGGCTCATGCACATAGCCCCGGCACTGGTTCCTGCGATGACTACCTTCGTTTCAACCAGTTTCCGTAAAAGAACCTCATGCATCAACGTTTTTCCAATAAATTTGGTAATTTTGGATTGATCACCTCCCGAAAACATAATGCAATCTGCCTCTGAAATAAGGCTCATATTTTTACTTGTTTCAGATTCAGATCTTTTGCGAATATCCATAATTTGGATGTTGGAACATCCTAACACTTCAAAAGCCAATTTATAATTTTGACCCACTTCGATGGGTATGCTTGAGGCAGTTGTGATGACGACAATTTTAGCTGATAATCCGCCCGCTTCTCTTACGATACGCGATAAAATACCATACTCAACAAAATCCTGCGTGTACATTTCATTCGGTCCAGTACCTTTGTCTTCATTTCCACCCACAGGAATTAACGTGCCTTTAAAATCCATTCAATCCAAACTTGTTTGACGCTGCAAATCTATCAATTTAAAATAATTCCTTTTTTTCATTCGAATAACTCAATAAAATATGTGATCAAATTCAGTCGAATTCAACCTAAAAATGTGATAGCCCAGATTTCATGTAAACTCAATTTTAATTTTTAATTTCCTACTCTTAACTTACGGCTTGAAAAACCAACTGACCATGCGAATACGAGAAATCAATGCCATGCGAGGACCAAACTATTGGTCTGTCCGGAGACACAAACTCATAGTAATGGTATTAGACCTGGAAGAGATGGAAAAAAGGCCTACAAATACCATCGATGGTTTTTTGAATCGACTCCACAAATTGTTACCCGGCATGTTTGAACATCGATGTTCCATAGGTACAGCCGGGGGATTTTATGAACGAGTGACAGAGGGCACTTGGATGGGCCATGTTATTGAACATATTGCACTTGAAATCCAATCTATAGCTGGCATGGAGGTTGGGTTTGGACGAACACGAAGCCATGGAGAAGAGGGAGTTTATCATGTTGTTTTTGATTATATTGAAGAAAAAGTGGGTATTTATGCTGCGAAAGCGGCTGTACGCATCGCTGAGGCTTTAGTGGATGGAACAGAATACAATCTTGATGAGGATGTTCAGGAAATGCGGGTACTCCGAGAAGCCCAACGACTAGGTCCCAGCACTGCTTCATTAATTGAAGAGGCTACGGCCAGGGGCATTCCTTGGATTCGCCTGAATAAATATTCCTTATGCCAATTGGGATATGGTAGAAATCAGCGAAGAATCCAGGCAACAGTTACTAGCCAGACATCCAATATTGGTGTTGAAATTGCCGGGGATAAAGAGGACACTAAGTTTTTGCTTCAGCAGGCTGAAATCCCAGTACCGAAAGGTGAAATTGTCCGGTCAGAAATCGGCTTACAAGAAGCCATTGATTATGTAAAATATCCTTTAGTAATAAAACCGGTCAATGGAAACCATGGTCGCGGTGTAACTACCAATATCAGGACCTGGGATCAAGCTTTGGACGCCTATCATTCAGCTAAAAGAATTTCCAATTCGGTCATTGTGGAGAATTATATCACAGGCGAAGATTATAGAATTCTGGTCATCAATTTTAAATTGGTTGCAGCTGCCAAACGATTACCGGCCCAAGTAGTAGGCGATGGAATTCATACGGTAAATGAATTAGTCGACATCACTAATTCTGATCTCCGTAGAGGTTATGGCCATGAAAAGGTCTTGACAAATATTACTGTAGATGATATAACTTTGAAATTGCTGGAGCATAAAAATATGACCCTTGACACTGTAGCTCCCAAGAATGAAGTACTTATACTAAAAGATACCGCCAATTTATCAACTGGTGGAACGTCGATTGATGTTACAGATATTTTACATCCTTCTATTGTCTTTATGGCAGAGCGAATTTCCAGAATTGTAGGCTTGGACATTTGTGGTATTGACTTCATGACAGAGGATATCAGCAGACCAATCAATGAAGTAGGAGGATCTGTCATAGAAGTAAACGCTGGGCCTGGCTTTAGGATGCACCTTGCGCCAGCAGAAGGACTTCCACGAAACGTGGCTGCTCCCGTAATTGATATGCTATTTCCACCTGGTAAAGAAAGTCGAATTCCAATTGTCGCTGTGACGGGGACCAATGGAAAAACCACTACTACAAGACTCATTGCCCATATGGTCAAAATGATGGGCTATACCGTTGGATTTACGACGACAGATGGTGTATATATACAGAACCACCTTATGGTGCAAGGTGATTGTTCAGGCCCCGGCAGCGCAGAATTTGTACTTCGCGATCCCACTGTAAATTTTGCGGTGTTTGAGACAGCTCGAGGAGGCATTCTCAGGGCAGGTTTGGGTTTTAAAAACTGTAATACAGCTATTGTGACTAATGTCGCTCCCGATCACTTAGGATTAAAAGGAATAAATACCTTGGAACAATTGGCTAAGGTAAAAGGCGTCGTGGTGGAATCGGTTCTCCCAGATGGGACCGCGATTTTAAATGCAGACGAAGATTTAGTTTACAATATGCGTAAAAATGTAAACTGCAAAGTCGCTCTGTTCAGTATGGATGAGACCAATCCGCGAATTAAAAAACATATGCGGGAAGGAGGCTTATCTGCTATTTATGAAAACGGCTTCATCACTATTTGCAAAGGTGAATGGAAAATGCGAATAAGCAAAGCTGTGAATGTACCGCTAACCTTTGGAGGTAAAGCTAGTTTTATGATCCAAAATGTGTTACCGGCTGTTTTAACAGGGTATATCCATGGCTTTGAACTAGATGATATCCGTTCAGCACTGGAGAGTTTCATACCGTCTCCAGCGCAAACTCCTGGACGTTTAAACCTATTTTCATTCCAGAATTTTAATGTGTTACTGGATTATGCTCATAACCCGGCAGGATTAACTGCTTTAAAGAAATTTATTGAAAAAATGGATGGGTATCCGAAAGTGGGCATTATCGCAGGAATTGGGGACCGAAGGCAAGAAGACAATGAAGGGATTGGAAAAGTGGCTGCCCAAATGTTTGATGAAGTCATCATCAGACAGGATAAACATTTACGGGGAAAAACGAGTGAGGAAATTATTGATATGCTGATCGTTGGTATCAAACAGCATGATGTAAATAAACCCGTCAAGATTATAGCCAAAGAAAGCGATGCAATAAAATACGCGATCGAGAATGTCAAAAACGGATCACTCATTATCATCTGCAGCGACGTGGTACCCGACGCGTTAGGCCAGGTCCAAAAATACAAAGAAGAAGAAGCAAGCAGAGTCTATGCATTTAATAAAGAGGAAATTCCTAATCAGTAAATTGCGTTTCGTGTTTCATTGGCTAACAATGCACAACCTAACACTTGTTCGGTACATAGTCAATTAATGGTTTTTATACGTTTTTTGTTCGTTAAATTCCATTCAACAAAATGTACAACCAACTTTAATTTTATAGATGTTTGACATTCTCAAGGTCAATAAACTATATACTTTTATTGTAAAATTCGTTCAAGCTCTTCTTTACCTCTTTACAAAACCATGGCCCATTATAAATCATACCGGTATAAATCTGGATAAGCTTTGCCCCATCAAACAATCGTCGTTTTGCGTCACCGACACTCATGATGCCTCCCACTGAAATAGTATCTGTAGTTGACTGAGCCAACGTTTTTTGTAATATTAAATTTGATAAATTTGTAATTGGAGCACCGCTCAACCCACCTGGCTCAAGTGCTAGTTCCTTTTCAAGTAGAAAATCCGGCCGTTGAATACTTGTGTTGTTAACTACCAATCCTGCTAACTTGGATTCATTCACAACCTCCAGAATATCCTTTAACAAATCCTCAGTAAGATCCGGGGAAATTTTTAGAAAAATGGGTTTGGTTTTCGGATGCGTTTGATTTGCATTTTGTAAGACGTGCAAAATTTTTCTCAAAGGCTCCTTTTCCTGGAGAGAACGAAGGTTAGGTGTATTGGGTGAGGAGACATTTACTACAAAATAATCTACATAGGGAAATAATTTTTCAAAACAATACAAATAATCTTCATGAGCCAATTCCAGCGTAGTGTCCTTATTTTTTCCAATATTTCCGCCGATCAACATTCCGTCCTTCGAAGTATAATTTTTAAGTATTTCGGCTAAGGCATCTACCCCATCATTATTAAACCCCATCCGGTTGATGATGGCCCGGTCTCTTACCAATCGAAACAATCTCGGTTTGGGATTCCCATTCTGTGCCTTTGGTGTTACGGTACCTAATTCAATAAAACCAAATCCAACATGTGCAAGAATGTCCAGCCATTTCCCATCCTTATCAAATCCAGCTGCCAAACCCACAGGATTTTTAAATGTTAGATTTTGTAAACGAACTTCTAGCGAAGGGTCTTCATAATAGAACGATTTTTTAAGGAAATAATTTAGACCGGGTATTCTAAGTGCCCAACGCAATACATCCATTGAAAGGTAATGCGCTTTTTCCGCGTCAAATAAAAAAAAAATATTTTTTAGAAAATACCACATGGGTTTTTCAATGGTTAATGGTCAACGGTTAATAGTCAATGGTCAATGGTTAAGTCGTAATTCGTTCCTTAATTCGTAACTGATTCTTATTAATCTTCATCCATTTTCAACTCCAGCTTATCCTTAAACTCTTGTAAAGCAGGATTAACTTGAACCAGGAGTTCCCATTTTTCTTTAGCCGATAAAAATTTTTTAACTTTCGATCGGTCTCTTTCTGCTAACTCCGACGCAATTTCAACAGTGAATTTGATTTTTTCTTCTTTGAAGGTAGATCTCAATTCTCTTTCCCAATCCAATTCTTTTCGTATCGCTTCTTTCGCAATAATAGACGCAACAAATACATTCATTTCTAATACACCAATCTCCACTTTTGCTTGATTCATGTAAAATTTCAAGGAAGCGGAGTTTTGTCTTTCTTTAAATTGATTCCAAAATTGGAGCGCATTTTCCTGATTCCACTCTAGAAGATTTTCTTTTTTCAAGCGGTGATCCTCCGTCACTTTTTGTTTTAATGAATCAAGGGATTGAATTTTAGGAATGCTTGAAATTCCTCTATTTATGTTTGGACTATACGGAATACTCATCCTTTCTTTAGGTGCGGCTTGAGCTTGTTCGCTTAGCGTAACCTGAGGGGTTCTATTTTGAACAAGGCTGCTATCACTACTCAGTTCAGGCTTTTTTTTTTCTTCTTTTAACGTTTCCGGCAAAAGCGATTGCTGAATGCGGTGCTTCATAAAACAAAGTCTCGTAAGAAGAATTTCCATATGCAAACGCTTATTGCGAGCTTTACCCAAATGAATATCTGTATCTGCTATTAAATCGAGGGCTGAAGTAATAAAGGAAAAACTGCAAGCCTGACTTTGGAGTATGTATTTTTCTTTCCAAAAACTACTGCTTTCGAATAAATTACTCATCTCCGGATCTTTGCATACGAATAAACTCCTGAAATGATTTCCCAATCCTTCTAAAAAAACGTCTGATTCAAATCCATTGCGTAAGATCTCATCAAACATTTTAAATATTCCTGAATGATTCTCTAATAAAAAGGCATCGACAAATTTAAAATAGTAGTCTTGATCCAACACATTCAGATTTTCCAATGCATCCTGATAGCTGATAGTGTTTCCAGCAAAACTGGCAATCCTGTCAAAAATAGAAAGCGCATCTCTTAATGCGCCGTCTGCTTTCTGCGCAATTAAATGTAACGCCTCGTCGTCAGCGGATATGTTTTCTTTAGTACATATTTTTTGCAATTGACCGACAATGTCTTTTTCTTGAATTCGTCTGAAATCATACACCTGACACCGACTAAGTATTGTGGGCAGAATTTTATGTTTTTCTGTTGTCGCTAAAATAAATTTCGCATAGGGTGGTGGTTCCTCCAACGTTTTTAAAAATGCATTAAAAGCAGCAGAGGACAACATGTGAACCTCATCGACAATATATATTTTGAATTTCCCGTATTGAGGCTGATAACGAACCTGTTCCACCAATTGGCGAATGTCCTCCACGCTGTTGTTCGAGGCGGCATCCAGCTCAAAAATATTAAAGCTATTGTTATCGGCAAATGCCTGGCACATGGAGCATTCATTACATGGTTCCCAGTCCGCGGTAGGACGCTCACAATTCAATACTTTTGCAAGAATTCTTGCACAGGTCGTTTTACCTACTCCTCGTGGCCCGCAAAATAAAAAAGCATGCGCCACTTGATTTTGTTTCAAGGCATTTTTTAACGTTCTGGCCAGGTGCTCCTGTCCTACAACGTCTTCCCAACGTATTGGCCTGTATTTTCGTGCAGAAACCAGAAAAGCGCTCACATTATTTGATTGAATCCCAAAAGTATGCTTAAACAAATGAAATTTGTTGATTAGCTACCTAATTATTCAATTAATTTGCAGAAAATATTTGAGTATATATATGAAAATTAATCTCGCCCAACTTAATTACCATATTGGCAATTTTGCAGGAAACTTAAAACTCATGCAGGAGGCCGTTCAAAAAGCCATTCATGAAAATGCGGATATAGTTTGTTTTTCAGAATTAGGCACTTGCGGTTATCCTCCCAGAGATTTTTTAGAATTCAAGGATTTTATTAAACAGTCTATGGCTGTTGTCCAAGCTTTATGCGAATTGTCTGATAAGATAGCCATTGTAGTTGGAGCCCCCACTGTAAACCCCAATTTAGAAGGGAAGGATCTTCACAACTCCTTGTTCTTTCTGCACGATAAAAAAGTAAAATTTTTAGGCCACAAAGCCCTTTTACCCAACTATGATATTTTTGATGAGTATCGATATTTTGAACCGGGTAAAGAATTTGACATCCTGGAATTTAAAGGTAAAAAAATCGCTTTTTCCATTTGTGAAGATATTTGGAACCTGGGAAATTTGAATCCAATGTATACAGTATGTCCTCTTGATTTGGTTATGGATCAATCCCCAGATTTTATCCTGAATATATCAGCGTCCCCATTTAGCTATGAACACGCTATGGAACGTATCGATGTGATTCGCGCCAATGTACTTAAATATAAAATTCCGCTTTTTTATGTGAGCTGTTATGGAGCTCAAACCGATATACTTTTCGATGGTGGTTCGACGGTGATGTCCCCGGATGGTACTGTATTTGATGAAATGCCATTTTTTGAGCCCTGCCAAAGAAGTTATGAATTAGCGGAAGTTATCAAGGGTGGTCTTGATAGAATGCAACCTCGAGAAAGTCGGGATCTTATTTATCGTGGATTGGTGATGGGAATTCGAGATTATTTCTCCAAGATGGGTTTTAGTAAAGCAATCCTGGGTCTGTCCGGAGGCATTGACTCCGCACTTACGGCAGTGTTGGCAACTCACGCTTTAGGGAAGGAGAATATTATGGTGCTACTGATGCCTTCCGAAATCTCATCTGAAGGATCCATTTTGGATGCCAAAGCCCTGGTTGAAAATCTGGGGATTCAATTTGAGATAATTCCAATTGGTCCTGTCTTTAATACCTATATAGAAAGCCTAAACCCCTATTTTAAAAATCTTCCACAAAATGTCACCGAAGAAAATATCCAGGCCAGAATTCGGGGAATGCTTTTAATGGCTTTTTCTAATAAATTCGGCTATATTTTATTGAACACAACTAATAAAAGTGAAATGGCCGTTGGCTATGGAACCTTATACGGAGATTTGTGTGGGGGCTTGGCAGTGCTAGCTGATGTTTATAAGACTCAGGTATATGAACTTTCCAACTACATCAACAGGGATCAACTAATCATACCACAAAATTCAATTAGCAAAGCTCCCTCCGCAGAATTGCGCCCAGGCCAAAAGGATTCCGATTCACTTCCCGAATATGCTATCCTGGATAAAATCTTATACCAATACATCGAACAGCGAAAAGGACCAGATGAAATAATAGCTATGGGATTTGACTCAGAAACTGTACTCCGATCCTTGAAATTGGTCAATAAAGCAGAATTTAAACGGTATCAATCACCTCCGGTCATTCGTATTTCATCCAAATCATTTGGTCTGGGTAGACGGCTACCGATAGAAGGAAAATATTTATGTTGAGAAAAATTCGCTATAATATATCTAACAGGCCTCTGCCACAACCTCTGTGACCTCTGGGACCATTCGCTTTAGCAATCCTTCTATGCCGGCTTTTAGTGTGACGGTGGAGGAAGGACAACCGGAGCAAGAACCCTGCATCATGACTGTTACCACTCCTGCATCGTAAGATTTGAATTCTATGTTCCCCCCATCCATTTCTACGGCTGGTTTTACATAATTTTGAATCATTTCTTTGATCCGCTTCACTATTTCTGTGTCTTTTTCATCGTACTTGCCTTCCGTAAGAGCAGCTTCTCGGGATTCAGCGAATTCTGCGAATCCTTCCACAATAAGTACGGGTTCTTTTTCTATAAATGATTTTAGGAATTCCTTGGCTGGTATCATGATTTCATGCCACTCTGCTTCAGGCTTTTTGGTGATAGTGACAAAATTATTTGAAATATAAACGGCCTGGACATAAGGCAATTCAAAGAGGGCTACTGCTAACGGTGACCACTGTAAGGCCAATTCTTTGGATTTGAAATCGGCAATTCCTTTGTAAAGCATCCGGTTGCTGACGAATTTCAACGATTCCGGATTAGGTGTCTGCTCTGTATATAATAGGATAGGGGATGCAGCTGTTTGCGTAGTTTCCATTTTTTAACTTTCGTATAATACAAATTTAAGATAAGAATGTTTAATTTAACGCAAGATTATAAAAGGGCTTCTATCATACAATAGCTTTTTATCCATTAGTAAATATTTTTTTGTTTAACCATATTATGATTTTTAATTCATCGTTTTGTACTTTTTGTTATTATGTTTTTTTATTTATAATTTACACCATGGATTCTAATGCACAAAACTTCCAAACACCGTCAGAAAAAGATACCAATCATACAACAACTTATATCGAATGTATTGAATTTTATAAAAAATTAGCACAACACTTTGATGAAATCAAAATCATTTCGGCAGGCGCCTCTGATATCGGAGATCCGATTTATACGGTCATCATTAGCGAGAACCTTGATTTCACGCCAGAACAAATACGATTAAATAATAAAACCATTTTATTTATCAATAATGGAATACATCCGGGAGAACCTGAAGGAATCGATGCTTCTATGATATTGGCAAGGGAGTTACTCACAGACCCCAGTAAAAAATCTTACTTAAAAAACGTCTCTATCATCATCACCCCAATATATAATGTGGGTGGAAGTCAAAATAGAAATTCATTTAGCCGGGTAAATCAGGAAGGACCGGAAGCATACGGGTTTAGAGGCAATGCGCAAAATTTGGATTTGAATCGAGATTTTATCAAATGTGATTCAAGAAACGCCATTACATTTAATCAACTATTCAATTATTGGAAACCAGATATATTCGTGGATACCCACACTTCGAATGGAGCCGATTATCCTTACACAATGACCCTTATCGCAACTCAAAAAAATAAATTGGAGAAATCATTAGCCGATTTACTGCAACTTTCTCTGCTTCCCTATTTGTACCATGGAATGAAAGAAGCTCAAGACGAAATGGTTCCTTATGTTGATATTGCAGATATTCCAGATCACGGTATTTATGATTTTATGGACTACGCGAGATATTCTACTGGCTACGCAGCCCTGCATCATTGTATCGGATTTATGCCGGAAACACATATGTGGAAACCCTTCCAACAAAGACTAGAATCTACACTTCGTCTCTTGAATCTTTTTGTGGAATTTAGTGCAAAGAATAGAAATGAAATTATTACCGCTAAACAAAAATCGGTGGAAACTGCGCAAAAAATGGAAAACTTTGTGCTTGCATGGCAACTTGATAAAAACCAATTCGATACCTTGCACTTTGCAACTTACAAAGCAGAATTTCCAATTAGTGCCATCACAGGTCTAAAAAGATTAAAATATAACCGGGAGATTATCGAAGAAAAAGTGATCCCTTATTTTAACCATTTTGTTCCACAACTTTTAATTCAAAAACCTAAACAATATATTTTACCCAAAGCCTATGAAGCCGTAGCAGAAAGACTTCGGTGGAATGGAGTACATATGCATTCTTTAAAAAATGATACAACCATTACAGCAGTTTTTTATAAAATTCTCAGTTACGAATCGCCAAAAACACCTTATGAAAATCATTTTTTGCATTCAAAAATTATACTGGAAAGAAAAATAATGGAACGTACTTATTTTACAGGAGATTGGATCATTCCAACAGACCAGGAAGCTATTCAATACATCATCCATACATTGGAACCGCAAGCACCTGATTCGTTTTTTGCCTGGAATTTCTTCGACGGAATACTGCAACGAAAGGAATATTTTTCTGACTATATGTTTGAAGACATGGCCATTCAAATTCTACATGAAAATCCAGAACTTAAGAATAAATTTGAAGAAAAGAAAAAATCCGATAATAAATTTGTTGAGAATGCTGCCGCACAACTGCATTATATATATGAACATTCGAAATACAGTGAATCAGGATATATGATTTATCCCGTAGCAAGGATCGAGTAATTCTAAGTATCTTTGACTTTTCATTCTATTGTCATGGCTATACACAATTATATTAATCCGGTACTTTTTGTTATACTAATTATTATAGCACAGAGTTCTTGTGATACGAAGTCAAAGAGCACTCAAGACCATGCTAAAAAGAAAACAGTCTATGCTGATTTTAACAATAACTATAAACTGGGTTTTATAAATATTCAGGAATATCGCGAGAGTAAGGATAGCGTAGCAAAGAAGAAATTATTGGAAACGGCTGTTTTTTATTTAGAAAAAGCGCATCTTTTAGATACCAATAATATGGATGCATTGCATTTACTGGCGAATTCATATTATCTATCGAAAAATTATAAACGATCGATTGAATTGTTTGAAAAATGTGAAGCCAAAAAACCTGGAGATCCTAAAATTTTAAAAAATCTACATCGTTCTTATCGCGAAATGGGTAAACAGTATTTTTTTTTAGATAATAATCCTTTATGGGCTAAACGTGTACTGGAAAAAGCACTACAAATTGACGATAAAGATCCAGCTACTTTGGAAATGATGGGCGTAGTAGAAAGTGGAATGGGCAACTGGAAAGAAGGTATTGCATACTATAAAAAAGCAATAGCCTTAGATCCAAAAGCAGCATCCACCTGGGTGAATCTTTCTGTCACATACAGTAAAAAAGGCGAAGACGACAAAGCGGTGGCCGCATTAAAAAAAGCGCAGGAAATTGACCCCAAGGCCACTAATCCATTGTTGCATTAATTTTATCCTTTAATCATTTTTTTTCACTGCTACTGATAGGCTGATACTTCAATCAACTTTATACAACAACATTTTACCGCTTAAATTTCTACTTTATTAAATTAGTGCGAACCCTATTTTAAATGTATTTTTGTTTTTTAAATTAAAAGGAGATGGGACGAATTTTTGAGGTTCGAAAACATAAAATGTTTGCGAGGTTTGCTAAGATGAGTAAGGCATTTGCCCGAATCAGTAAAGAAGTGTTTATGGCAGTAAAAGCCTCTGGGCCGAATCCCGACAACAATGCAAGATTAAGAGCAGCTCTTCAAAATGCCAAAACGGTCAATATGCCAAAGGACCGCTTGGATGCGGCCATTAAAAAGGCAAGCTCTAAAGAAGAAAATGACCTGGAAATCATTACGTATGAAGGCTATGCCCCGCATGGAATTGCTGTATTAATCGAAACCGCTACCGACAATCCAAATAGAACAGTGGCTAATCTTCGCTCATATTTCAATAAATATAATGGCAGCTTAGGCACTACGGGATCTGTTAGCTTTATGTTTGAACACAAATGTAATTTCCGTATAAAAAAAGGAAATGAAATGGATCTTGATATGTTGGAAATGGATATTATTGACGCGGGTTGTGAAGAGTTAGTTCAAGATGGGGAAGACGTAGTAATATATGGTGCATTCGAGGCTTTTGGAAAATTACAATCCTATTTTGAAGAAAATAATTTGGAAATTATTGAATCTGGATTTGATAGAATTCCTACCCTTACAAAAAAAGTAAGCACCGAACAAGAAGAAGATGTTAATAAACTTTTAGATAAAATTGAAGATGATGATGATGTTCAGAATGTGTTCAGTTCAATGGAATAATTAATTAAAATCTATGAGTAAGGCCTTGAAAATGTACGAATGGTCCACGAAATGGCTAAGCTTAAAAGCTCAGATACTATTTATCTTTTTTGGCAGTTTCTTATTATATGCAAATACCCTCGGCCATAAGTTTACACTGGATGATGGTATTGTCATCTACAATAATGCATACGTTCAAAAAGGTATAGAAGGTATTCCAAAAATTTTAAGCAAGGATACATTCAGAGGGTTTTTCAAAGAAGAAGGGAAAGATAAACTAGTAGCAGGAGGTAGATATCGTCCATTAACCTTGGTACTTTTTGCATGCATTTATGAGCTAGTCGGGCTTTCACCCTTTTTATATCACTTAATTAATATTATATTATATGGCTTATTGTGTAGTTTGCTACTAATTGTTCTGCATAATATACTCAAAGCTACCTTACAAAAATCCGGAGAAGTCATTGCTTTTTGCTGTGCTGTATTGTTTTGTTTTCATCCGATACATACAGAATGCGTAGCAAATATCAAAGGCATGGATGAAATACTAGCCTTACTATTTTCATTGAGTTCTTTATATTTTGCCACAAAATATGTAACTAATAAATCTAACATTCCATTACTTTTCACGTTTATCTTTTTTACTCTTGCCCTTTTTTCCAAAGAAAATGCGATTAGTTATTTAGTATTAATTCCATTAGCCTTATTTCTTTTTAGAAAGCATTCGGCAACTAATTTAGTTCCCATTATCGTTGTATTATTCCTTGCTACCTCAATTTTTTTATTGGTGCGCTTTTCTATATTGGGCTTTGATTTGTTCCAAACGGAATCGAATGAATTAATGAATAATCCCTTTTTGAAAAATGTGAATGGCCGTTATATCCCGATGGATTTTTCGGAGCGGTATGGTACTATTTTTCACTCTCTGTTTCAGTATTTAAAACTTTTAATTTTTCCGCATCCATTAACGCACGATTATTATCCACGGCACATTCCGGTGACCAGATTAAGTGAATCTATTTCCATTCTAGCTTTAACCATTTATGGAATGATGACTTTTTTATTCTTTTATTTTTTTAAAAAGAACCCATTAGTCAGTTTTTCTATTGCAGCATATTTGGTTCCGCTATTTTTAGTTTCCAATATCGTTTTTCCCGTAGGAACCAATATGGGAGAGCGTTTTGTGTTCATGTCATCATTGGGTTTCAGTTTATTTCTGGCATGGCTGCTTTCTAAAATCTGGCATCTCAAGTTAGTGTATGTCTCTATCCTTGGAATCATCATTTTAGCTTACAGCATTAAAACTATTACCAGAAATTTGGCCTGGTATGATAATGAAACTTTATTCTATACAGATATTAAAACCTCAACCAACAGTGCTAAAATCAACAATGCACTTGCAGGTACCCTATTAGAATCCTTAAAGTCAGAAAAAGATTCTAAGAACTTTTCAAAAATTGCCGAATCTGCGCAAATTTATTTGAATAAGGCACTGAGAATTCATCCGCTCTATTTGGATGCTTATGTATTATTGGGAAATACTTATTTTGCTCAAAAAAACTACAAAAAAGCGATTGAACAATATGAAATAGTTCTTAAGTACTCTCCCGACGACAAGGAAGCCTATGCTAATTTACAGTTAGCTCATAGGGAATATGGCCGAACTCTTGGAATGAAATACAATGATGCCGAAAATGCTATTCTAGAACTTAAACTAGCACATCAAATGAATCCGAGTGATAAAGAAACGTTAAGTCTGATGGGTATAGCAGAGGGAATTCGAAAAAACTTTGACCAGGCTTTACAATATTTTAACCAGGCTTTATTATTAGATTCTACTAATGCACAAATATATTTTAACTTAGGAATAACTTATCAAAATTTGTCGAATGAAATAAAAAGCCAAGAAATGTTTGCAAAAGCAATGAAATTAGATCCTGGAATTTATAAGAAAAACGGAATAAATCAATAATGCTTAAAATACTTCTCATCATTTTATTTCTTGGATTGTGTAATATTCTTTCTTCCCAAAAGAATAATGTCTGGGTTGAAGAGCAATTACGTTCTATGAGTGTCGATGAAAAGATCGGTCAACTTTTTATCATACGCGCGTATGGTAGAAATGATAGCCTTCATATTAACGAAGTAAAAAATCTAATTTCAAATTATCATATCGGTGGCATTTGCTTTTTTCAAGGTTCCGCAGTCAAACAACTTGAACTAACCCATGAATATCAACAACTTTCTAAATATCCCCTAATTATCAGTATGGATGCAGAATGGGGACCTGCTATGAGATTAAAAAATGATGTGTTTTTCTTCCCCAAACAACTTTGCCTCGGAGCCATTGTCGATAATTCGTTAATATATAAAATGGGGCGCAGTGTTGCCAAACAATTAAAAAGGATTGGGGTAAACATGAATTTTGCTCCTGTGATGGATATAAATAATAACCCACGAAACCCGGTAATCAATGATAGATCTTTTGGATCCGATAGATTAAATGTTACGGCAAAATCGTATGCCTATATGAAAGGTTTGCAGGATGGTGGTATTCTAGCTTGCGGCAAACATTTCCCCGGGCATGGAGATACTGAAACTGATTCACATTTTGAACTCCCGATTATTAATCATAACAAACAAAGATTAGACAGTATCGAATTGTTTCCATTTAGAGTATTGAAAGATTTCGACTTGGCTTCCATTATGGTCGGACATCTCCATATTCCTAATTTGGATAGCACTGAAAATCTGCCAGCAACCTTGTCCGCTCCCATAATTACTGGCATCGTAAGAGACCAATTTCAATACGATGGCTTGATAATAACAGACGCATTAGAGATGAAAGGGATCAGCAATAATTTTATTCCCGGTGAATTGGAATTGCTGGCATTTAAAGCAGGAAACGACATTTTATTGCTGAGCCAAAATGTTCCTCTGGCAATAGAAAAGTTACAACAGGCTTTAATTAATAAAGAAATAACGCTTAGTGAATTGGATGCCAAAGTTCGTAGAATTCTATTGGCAAAATATAAAGCAGGATTAAATGATTTGGTCCTTCCCGGAGTTGAGAATTTGGATAAAGAAGTAAACGCATATACGGATAAGGCTATAAAGGAGACGTTATACCGAAATGCTATCACCCTGGTTTGGGATAGAGGATTTCATGTGCCGATCAGAAAGGTTGGTGGAAAATTGATTTCAATAAGCTTTGGCAATAAAGAAATTAATACCTTTCAACATAGGATTTCAGATTATATGGAAGCTAATCATTTTACTGAATCAACCTATCAAGCTGATGTCGCATCCATCCAAAATCAAATTTTACAAGCTGATCATTTAGTTATTTCTCTACATAGATTGAATTATAATGTAAATAATAATTACGGAGTTAGTATAGAAACGATCCAAAAAATTAACAAACTTGCTGAAAATAAGCATGTCACACTAGTAGTCTTTGGTTGTCCTTATATAATCCCCTTTTTTAAAAATGTAACTTCTGTCATCCTTGCTTATGAAGATAATCCTTCAGTGCAGGATATCGCGGCGCAACTATTATTTGGCGTGGATCCATTCAAAGGTCGCTTGCCCATTAATTTGGATAGCTTAATACTAAATAAACACGGAATTAATAGACCTTCATTAATGAGACTTGGTTATGCTATTCCTGAAGAAGTTGGCTTGAGTTCTGACAGCTTGAATTTTATTGATACGTTAGCTGAAGAACTTATTCAAATGCACGCAGCTCCTGGTTGTCAAATATTGGTAGCCAAAGCAGGTAAAATAATTTACTCAAAAGCATTCGGATATTTTACTTATGATTCACTTTCTCCGGTAACCGATAACACCTTATATGATCTAGCATCCGTCACTAAAATCGCGGCAACTGCATCTGCAATAATGTTATTGGATGATCAAGGTAAATTTAGTGTGAATAAAAAAGTTGCTGACTTTTTTAATGAATTTAGTAACTCAAATAAATCGGCTCTCAATTTTAAAGACATTTTGTTGCATCAAGGACAGTTACTATCTTGGATTCCGTTCTATAAAGAAACGCTGATCTCTCCTGATACTTTGAATCAAATCAACAGCCTGTTTTATAAAAATATTAAGGAAACCAATTTTTCGATTCAGGTTGCAGACAGTCTATTTTTAAGATCGGATTATATCGATACCATAATTCAAAGAATAGTCAATTCTAAAAGACTGGAAGAAAAAAAATACTTGTATTCCGATATAGCTTATTACTTAATTCCTTCATTAATTGAAAAAATAACCGGACAAAAATTTCAAGATTTTCTTTATACTCGCCTGTATCAGCCTTTATACATACCTAAATTAGTATTCAATCCATTACAACATGGTTTTAAGAAAACACAAATTGCGCCTACTGAAATTGACACTTACTACCGCCATCAGGTAGTTCAAGCTTATGTTCATGATATGGGGGCAGCCATGATGGGTGGTATTAGTGGGCACGCAGGATTATTTGGCAATGCCAAAAGTTTGGCGGTTTTAATGCAATGTTTTCTAAATAATGGGAATTATGGTGGTATAGAATATTTTAGATCCGGAACAATTAGAGGATATACGGACCGCAACGAAGAATTGAATAGAAGAGCTTTAGCTTTTGATGTAAAGGAGCTTGGTTCCGCATTGCCGCCTTATGTATCTGCAAAAGCATCCGATCGAACGTACGGACATCAAGGGTTTACCGGAACCTGTGTATGGATTGATCCTGTTCATGATCTTGTTTTTGTCTTTTTATCGAATAGAACTTATCCGTACTCCAACATTAATAAATTATTCAAGAATCGATATCGCACCCGGATACAGGATGTTATTTATACTTCAATACTACCTGAATGAATATCGTCCCTAAAATAGCCTTTCGTTATTTGTTCAGTAAGAAATCTTCACAAGCGATTCATTGGATTACCGCTATCTCCATTTTTGGCATAGCAGTGGGTACAGCTGCATTAATATTAGTGCTCAGTGTTTTTAATGGATTTGAAGATTTATTATCCAGCATGTTCAGCAAACATAATCCGGATGTAAAAATTGTACTTGCTGAAGGAAAAAGATTTAAGGAAGACAGTAGTCTGATTTTTAAATTAAAAAGTCTTGATGAGGTAGCGTATCTGAGTAAAAGTTTAGAAGAAACCGCCTTGTTTGAATATGGTGATGCGCAAGATTTTGGAATTATCCAAGGCGTAGATGAAGATTATATTAAGGTGATCATTTTGGATTCTGCGATTTTGGAGGGTAAGCTCATATTGCGTGAAAACGATTTCCCCAGTGCCATACTGGGATTAGGGATGAGAAATAAATTGGGGGTGGATATTGGAAATGTATTTACTGATTTGAAACTTTTCATTCCTTCACAGGCTGCAGAAGAAAGCAATGCCTTACAAAATAAAATAAAATCACTTTATTTAATTCCCAAAGCTATTTTTAATCTACACCAGGAAATTGATTATGATCATGTTTTCACTCATTTGGAAGATCTTCGGAATTATTTGGGCGCAAAAGATATATTGAGCTCCATTGAAATCAAATTGAAGTCAAATACTGACACCTATAAGGTGATTGAAAAAATACAGCTCCTTATGGGACCTGAATTTATTGTAAAAGATCGTTATAAACAAGATGAGGCCTTTTTAAAAATTATGAATCTTGAAAAATGGTTATTTTATGCGTTGTTTTGTTTGACACTGTTATTAGTTTCTTTCACTCTGGTTGGAACGATATGGATGATAGTGCTCGATAAAAAATTTGATATTGCTATACTAAAGTCCATAGGAATGAATAATTCCAAGCTTCGATCCATATTTTTAATTACGGGAATAAATATTACCGCAGTGGGTTTGTTGCTAGGTTTTATTCTGGCCGCTGGATTCTATTTAATTCAAAAAGAATATGGCATAATTGGCGTTCCAGAAGAATTTATCATCGAATCGTATCCTATTAAAATGAAATTCATTGACTTCTTTACAGTAGGGGTAACCGTTTTAATGATTGGTTTGCTTGCATCATTTTTCCCTTCGAAGACTGTGGACCATATTCAGACTATCTTTGTGGAGGAGTAATTATATAGGCTAAAGTATTTAGTAAATGGAAATTTGGGAGACAGAGTTTGAATGGTTGAGAATCCGGCACTTCATTAAAGACCGTTTTAACAGGAGCGAATTACCAGATATGAACGCTGTTCTCTTCCTTATCGGTTTGCAGGAATTGGGTATCCTCAAAACAGAAAAATTTACTAAAGAAGAAAAGCAAGATATTATGCATATTGCCTCTTGCCGATTGTTGAGCATCGATGAATATTATGAATTTGTTGGTCTGGATTCCGACGGATGGCCGCATTATGAAATGGTTAAACCATTTACTATTAAAGGTGTTAAAGAGCAGGAACTCTATTTACAACAAAAAATGATTACCTATTTTAGGTCTGAATTTCCTGAATTTTTTAAATAAAACGAATGAAAAATTATGTAAGCTTTAGTTTGATTGCTGTTTGGATGATATTTTGCGCTTGCCAATCTTCCAAGTCTTCAGAGCGTACTGCATTGATAGAAACCAGTCTTGGAAATATGAAAGTGAAATTATATGACTCTACTCCTAAGCACCGAGATAATTTTATTAAACTGGTAGAATCTGGATTTTACAATGACTTGTTATTTCATAGAGTGATCAGTGGGTTTATGATCCAGGGGGGTGATCCAGATTCTAAAAATGCTTCACCAGAAGTTATGCTGGGGGCTGGGGGTCCTGGATATACCATCGATGCGGAGTTTGGTAAGTATCATTTTAAAGGTGCTTTGGCAGCTGCCCGTCAAGGGGATCAAATAAACCCACAAAAAAAATCATCGGGTTCACAATTTTATATAACTCAAGGTCAGAGATTAGATCCCAGCCAGCTAAGCCAGTTAGCTGCACAAAAAGGAATTACCTATACTCAAGAAGAAATTAATAAATACACTTCAATAGGTGGCACGCCTTTTCTGGATGGAGATTATACGGTTTTTGGTGAAGTGATAGAAGGATTGGAAACTTTAGATAAAATTGCTGCAGTACAGAATAATGCTGCCAATCGTCCGTTTAATGATATTCGTATGAAAATAAAAATGCTGTAAAAAAGTAATTAGAATGAGGAAAGGTATTGTGCTATTTTTAATCTTCGGATTTTATTTCGCTTATAGTCAGAAACAAAAATTTAGTGCTGATAAAAGAAAAATAATTATACCAGAGAGTGTTCAATTCACTAGTTTGGACCAGAATGCAGCTAGTTATGAATGGACATTTGGTGATGGTATGAAATCCAATGAGAAAAATCCATTGCACCGATTTGTAAAATCAGGAATTCATACGGTTCATTTAAAAACCATAAAAGGAAAAAAAATCAAACAAAGTCATATGCAGATTGAAGTATCTCCATCCACTAAATGCTTGGTTCAAATTGAAACAGAATTTGGAACTATGCTAGCACATCTTTACGATGAAACTCCTTTACATCGCGATAATTTCTTAAAACTAGCCGACCAGGGATTCTTCAATGAATTACTATTTCATCGTGTCATCAGTGGCTTCATGATACAGGGTGGCGATCCAACTTCAAAAAATGCAGATGCAGGAACTCAAATTGGATCTGGGGGTCCCGGATATACTATTCCTGCAGAGTTTTCTAAAAATTTAATCCATAAAAAAGGAGCTCTTGCCGCAGCCAGAACCGGAGACGCAGCGAATCCTGAAAAAAAGTCTAGTGGTTCTCAATTTTATATTGTTCAAGGTACTGTACAAACGGAATCTGGTTTAAACCGAATGGAAGATCAGAAAGGCATCACCTACACAGACTCCCAGAAGAATCTATATCTTCAGACAGGTGGCACACCTTTTCTAGATGGAGATTACACTGTGTTTGGTGAAATCTTAGAAGGATTTGAGATACTGGACAAAATTGCGGCGACTCCTACCGGCAGAGGTGATCGTCCAGTGAAAGATGTAAAAATGAAAATAACTTCTTTACATTAGAATTATTCTTCCCGCACAAGTCAAGCAACTTTGGGAAGTTAGATTTTCAGAATTTATTAAATTGAAATACGTATCTATTGCGTGGTGAAATATCGCACCATTCCAATTACCTCTTTATCCGCTTTCAATTCAGGTAGAATGTCATAGAGATAATGAATACAATCTGAATTTTCATCCAAGGCTTCTTCTAAAAAGTTAAACGCATTAGGACGATCTCCGTTCATGAAGGAACAGGCCGCTTTACAAAATAAAATATCCGCACCAAATGAAACACGCTCAGCTTTTTGAATTCGCTTTGAAGCTTTATCCAACAATTGATTTTTCAATAGAAAAGAAATATTCTTTGCCCAATATTGACTTTGTTCCTGACCACAATTAGCCGCCTTACGATAATGAACTTCTGCCTTTTTTAGGCTTCCTATTGCTTCGTAGGCTGCGGCAAGAGACGCATGAAATTCTTCTCGACATTCATCAATATCAATAGCCAAATTATAGTAATTGATTGCTTTTCGCCAATTATTCTCGTGCGCATAACATTCTCCTAAATAGAAAAATATTTCATCATTAAATGGATCTTGGTCTGCGGCTTGTAATAATTTGATTTTTGCTTCATTATGTCTTCCTAATTTGACATAACACTCAGCCATATTGACTATTATTTCGGAATCCGGACCAAAGATCTCATTAGCTTCAATAAAACAATCCAGAGCTTGTTTATATTTAGATAGCTGAAGACAAAGTTCTGCACAATCCAAATAACCTTGCTCAAATGACGGATTAATCAAGAAGGCATATTCCATCGCTTCAATAGCTTTTTCATACTCACCTAAGCAAGAATACGCGTGACCTAAATTATACCAAGCTAAATAGGAATAGGGGTTCTGGTCTATCAAGTCTTTATGCAGGCGTATACTCTCTTCATACTTTTTTGAAAATTCTACACTTACCCAGATTTGCTCGAGCGCTTCTGTGTTATTGGGATTAGTTTCTAACACCTCTTTAAGGGTGTAAAACATTTTGTCATAATCTTTCATGGATTCGTGGATAAAAGCTTCAACTAAAAGAATTTCAGTAAGATCAGTTAAATGGGAGGATCGTTTTACGTCATCAATCAGTGATTTTGCCTCGACAATTTTTCGTAAAAGGCATAAGGCTTTGGCTTTTAGTAAGGGTATTTCTATATCATAAGGTGCATAATGAGATGCATACGATAATACATCTAAGGCTTCCTCAGGCCGTTGGGAGAATAAAAGGATTTTTCCTTTTTGAATAATAAACTCTGCTCGATACTTAAATGTATTTATAGCCATATCTACGACTTCTAAAGCCTTGTCATAATGTTTATGCTTTTCGTAGAAATGAATTAATTTGAAGTATGATTTCTCTTCCCAAAGGGATTGAGAAAAACTTTTTTCTGAGTTCTCAAACTCTGAAATTAGTTGGGTAAGTAAAGAGTCTTGCTTCGTCTTCTTTGACATTATTGTCCCAGGGATTACTAAATGCATGGTAAATGTACAGAATAATTTCAAAATCCATTCAGCATAAAATATTTTTTTTTACACAATTCATTTTTTCAAATTCTTAGGTATTTTTATTAAATTACGTTATACTAATTACTTACAGATTTGAAATTAGTTTAATATAATATTTTCTTACTTTATAAGCAATTAAATATCACTCACAAACGAATTTAATGAAAAATATTGTGAGATCAATCCTTTTTTAACTCTGAAATATAAATACCTGTGAAAATCAAAATACCGCAGGTGAAATGAATCCAGTTCAATTGATCTTTTCCAATCAAGATGGCTATAATTACCGCAAATAATGGCTGTAAGTATATATAATTGCTGACTAGTGAGGCAGGACTGTGGATCATAGCATAGGCGTTTAAGGCATAAGCAATAAACGTGGTAAAGAATAGCACAAAGGCTAAAGCTAAATATTCTTGCCAGCCGAAAGCAGCCCAAATAATGTTATCGACTCCTGATAACCCAAATGGGATACAAAGTATTAAACCAATAAAAAAAATCCCCTGCATAGTTTGAAAGGGGCCGCATCGTTCAATTAATAAAGGAACTCTGTTTAAATAAAAAGCATAGCTTACAGCATTCAGCAATACCATTAGATCACCTGTGTAACTCGCATTGGAATTTGTACTGGAAGAACCAGAATAAATTAGCCAAGTCGTTCCAAGAAAACCTGCGGCGCTTCCTATCCATTGATTCCAGTTCAGATGATTTTTTTGATACATACTCATCCATAATACGATCAATGGTGTACCTACCATTATTAAGGACGCGTGAATTGGAGATGTATGCTTAAGTCCATTAAAAAATAATAATTGATTGGTAACAACGCCTGTCACTGCACATATTAAAAATTCTTTAAAATTTTCTATGATCTTTCTAACGTCCGATCTGAAAAATAGAAAAAATAATAAACTTGCTACAGCCACCCGAATCAAAATAAATGTATTGGGTGATATGAAGCCCGGATCCAAGAGAATCTTAGCTATGGAAAAATTAGCCCCATATATTAACGCAACAGCAAGTAAAGCAAGATGTGATTTTATAGCAGCATTCAAAACGGCTGCAAAATATAAGATCCGGATAGAAAAACATAAATATTTTTTACCATTCTCACACGAAAAAATAAATCGACTTATTTACCTCGACCTACCCTATTCGTTCACGCAAAAGATTCGAGTCATCTTTTTTAGAGATTATCTAATTTCTTTTTTAATTTATACCACAACCGTATACTTAAATTGTGTTTAAGAATTTATTGACTATATCTAATCCAAAAAAAAAGCCTGCTTGTAAAAAGCAGGCCTGTTTATGTCGGTATTTTATTTCAGTCCGGGTCTATTTTTTCCGCCCTGCCTTCTTTCTTTGAGTCTTTTGATTACCTCTTGATTAAATTCCTGTTCAGATGCATGTAACTTGGCAATTTTGGAAGCGGGTAATATGCCTTTGAATTTTTCGTAGTAGGATTTCTTCAATTGAAGGTCCTTTTCTTGCATAGTAAGTTGAGCTTCCACTGCTTTTTCTGAATCAGATTCATTCATTTCATCTTGTCGAAAGTTTTCTCTCAGTTGCTTTTTAAGCTCCATTCTCTTTTTACTGTATTCATTGTACACAGGCCAAAATTTGGCAGACTCTTCAGAACTAAGTTCCAAACGTGTCGTGATAAAAGCTACGCGCTGTGCCTCTACTTTTTCAAGTATTCGTTCTCTGTTTTTAAGTTTTTCGGAATTCACCTGGCCATACCCTGGCAAAGCCAGACACAGGAATCCCATATAAAGAAATATTTTAGTTCGCATTTTTGATATTTTTATAATGTGTAATTCTAATTAAGTTCTATTAATTCCAATACGGATGAAGCTTCTTCACTATCTAAACTTTCTCCTAAAACGTCCATACCGATTTCTCCAATTTGACTAAGTTCAATCATGTCACTCAACATCTCTGGATCAAACTGTTGAGAATTTTCTACGGCATATTCATATAACTCATCATCCGTCAAGTTCGCAAGAGGATCACTCATCGATGAGGACTTATTCCATTCAAATATAAAAAGGCCTAAGCAAAGGATCACGGCAGCGGCTGCGCTGTAAACCCACATTCTGCTAAACCTTAACACTTTTGGTTTCTGATCTACAGGCCGTACTTTATCAAGGACTACTTGTGATAAGTTTTCAAAGTAAGCCTCTGGTATTGTAAAATGTTCGTGGGATCCAATTCCCAAGTCTTTCACTTTTAGAATATCATTCTTAAGGAGAATTCGTTCATTCAATGAATTAAAATAATCAACAGGAACCTCAAACGGCTTATTCTTTTTCATATTTATAATACAAGACGGTATTTCTTCATTAAATTCTTCCATTTGAACTGATTATTGATTTGTTTTAAAATAATCTTCTAATTTTTTTATAGCATGATGAAAAGAAGCTTTTAGTGCACCTTCGGACGTGTCCAAAGAGGCTGAAATATCCTTATAGCTCATTTCATCATAATAGCGCATTTGAAATACCAGTTTTTGTTTTTCTGGTAACATCAATAGAGCCTTTTCCAATTTTAACTGAACCTCATCTCCGTTGAAATAAGAATCCGCTTTCAAAGAAGCAATCGCAGGATGTTCATCAAAATTGTCCAGTGAATCGTATTGCCATTTTTTATTCCGGTTTAAAAATGTCAAGGTTTCATTTGTAGCAATTCTGTATAACCAGGTATATAGACTACTTTTCTGTTCAAACTGGTCAATGCTTCTAAAGACCTTAATAAATGTATTCTGCAAAACATCGTCCGCATCATCATGATTTAATACCATGCGCCTTACATGCCAATACATTTTTTCTTTGTATTTATCCATTAGACTCCGAAAACCCTTTTCATGGGTTTCGGGTTTACTTATCCATTCCAGGATTTCCTGATCGTCAGCTACGTTTTCCACCGTATTTATTGTTTTGACTACTCTAAGGCAGTTTGGTTTAATTTAAAAGTTCATAATCATTAATTTTTTCCAAAAATAAGGTAGTTCGCAGCTCCCCTATTTCAAACATAGGCTTGAATTTGGCATTCCAGATGAAATCATCAAAGTGATAGGATTTCATTGCGTGTACCAATTGACTATGCGTACTATCATATCCCTTTAGGAAAACCAGTATTTCGACAGAAGTGTCCTTAAAATCTGTTTCAGTGAAACTAAACAAAGGACTTTGGTCATTCATAAAGTGTACCAAGGTCCAATTTAATGGAAACAGAACAATTTTATTTAACTCAAGTGGAACCGTTCTGAATAACCGAGGGCTAACTCCAGGCGTTTTTTGATTAAATGAAATGACCATGGATGCTTCCATGTCAATAATCTTATAATTCAACATATTGGCTAGTCGAATTTGTATGGATAGGCCGTTTTGATATGGGCTTATTAACCCATTTTCTGAAAAAATTATTTTGCTTTTTGGCTTGGAGAAACGGGCATATACCAACCCCGTAAACACCGCAAAATTTAATAAACCGCAAAGCGCTTCAAAACCAGCAAGGGCTTGTGTCGAATACCCCGTCGGATGCATACCCCCATAACCTACAGTAGTAAATGTCTGAATACTAAAAAATAAACACTGAATATACGCGTGGGTAGCTGATATCATCTCGATACCCGCTATATTTCTAGGATCCAATAAATAATATAAACAGGCAAAAAACACATTTATTAAAAAGTAGGAAAGTAGAATGTACGTGAAAAACGTAAACCATTTCATTTCAATAAGGTCATGGAACCAACTTTTATAGTTTACGCCTGTCCTTTTGACATTAAAAGAGCCATCTTCGTCAATTAACCGGGCCGTTCGACTTTTGAAAGAATTTCCGTAACCTATATCTGAATGATTGTTTTCGTTTTTGGGGTTTGCAGGATTTTCATTCATCTTGAATTCATTTATCTTTAGTTTAATAAGTTACAAATATATGAGTTGGATCTGCAGAGTCATCTTAAAAGTACTGGGTTGGAGGGTTCATGGAACAGAATTTATGTCCCCTCTATCTCAATTTGTAGTAATCGTGGCCCCGCATACTTCAAACTGGGATTTTCCATTAGGATTGCTCGTTCGCAAAGGATATCATTTGGAAAGGATTAAATACCTGGGCAAGTCTAGCCTATTTAGGCCGCCTTTTGGTTGGATATTTACAGCGTTGGGAGGTATGCCGATAGACCGAAGTAAAAACAACAATCTGGTGCAATCTTATGTCGCGCTGTTTCAATCAAATCCAGATCTAAGTATTGTTTTAGCCCCGGAAGGTACTCGTAAGAAAGTGGCCCATTTCAAAACTGGATTTTATTTTATTGCCAAAGGGGCCGGTGTCCCTATAATTAAAACCAAATTCGACTACAAATTCAAACTGGTTGATTTTTCAGAACCCTTTTACCCTAGTTCAGACGAATTATTAGATATCACTAATATAGAGGATTATTTCAGAGGTATTTCTGCAAAAAATCAGGCGAATGCCTTTTAACCTTAGGACATTTTCCAAGTCTAAACTTTAATGTTTAACATATATTTAAATAGCTGACTTCGGGCGATTCCATATCTTTGAAAAAGAAATTTTCACTAGTACAACCTCATGAAAAGATTCATTTACCTTGCTTTTTTACTAATTTTTTCGACGACTTTATTTATGTCGAACAGGAACGGAAGAGCCGCCACTACTGGATTAGGCAGCACAGGTGCCCCCGGTGATGATGCCACGGTTTGTCAAAGTTGCCATAACGGACCGATCGATGTTAAAGTAGATATTACCGTTTTAGATATTGAAGGCGATACTGTAGTCGAATATTTACCAGACCAGACCTATACGGTTAAAGTGTTGGTAAGTCGAATAAGTGGAAGCACTCCTTTAGCCTATGGGTTTCAGATGGTATCATTAAATGCACCATTAGGCAAAACAGGTCCCGACATTAAATCCTGGGTGCCTATCTCAAATTTCGTAAAATTAAGTATTGGAAGAAACCAACGACTATATGCAGAACAGAAAGATCGAAGCCCAATTAATTTATTTGAATTGACTTGGACCGCACCACAAATAGGAAGTGGGCCGGTAAGCTTTTATGCTGGGGGAAATGCTGTAAATGCCGATAATACTAGTAGCGGTGATGGCGCTTCAAAGACGTCTCTTGAATTAACAGAAGGCATTCTTGCTTCCAACAAAGATTCTAAGTTTCAAGATTTAGCCTTTTATCCGAATCCATTTCAGGAAAGCGTCAACTTGCTGGGTGATATTGGAAAAGTTTCCTCTGTTGTGATCTGTGATTTATTTGGAAAAGTCATCAAAACAGAATTCATGAATGAACGTAAAAAAAGTTTTCTTCTATTAGGTATACAGGACGGAGTATACCTAGCTCAACTAAAAGACAACAAGGGTGTCCTTCTTAAAACGCTTAAACTTGTAAAACGGGGAACCAAAGCGTAAATAATTTTATACCATATAAATTAATGTCTTCACAAACTTTCATAATTAGAATTTAAAATAATTGATTCTTTATTTAGCACCGTCAGTTAATCGGTAAATCCTAAATGCTTATCAGAAATTTAATTTCCTTAATATAAATTATCACACTCATAAATTAAATGATTTAATTTTGCTTTGAAAAATTTAAACTACAATAAATAAAATGAAAAAATTAATTCTTGCCTTGATATGCCTTAGCATCAGTATGGTATATAGTACCGCTCAAACCGCAGATGACATTATAACTAAACATCTGGCGGCTTTGGGAGGCTCAGAAAAACTTCGCACTATCCAAACTGTAAGTATGGAAGCGAAAGTAAGCGCCCAGGGAATGGAAATTCCCATGTCATTTAAGACAGCTAATAATAAAGGATGGCGCATGGATATAAGTGTCATGGGAATGACCGGTTGGATGATCGTTACACAAGATTCAGGTTGGATTTTCATGCCTTTTCAGGGGCAAACTAAACCAGATGCAATACCAGCAGATGTTTTAAGTGAAAGTATAGAACAACTTGACGCACAAGGAATGTTGTGTGATTATAAGGAAAAAGGTCACCAGGTAGAATATCTCGGCATGGATGATGTA
This sequence comes from Bacteroidota bacterium, assembly GCA_030856215.1. Lineage (GTDB taxonomy): Bacteria > Bacteroidota > Bacteroidia > Chitinophagales > Saprospiraceae > Vicinibacter. The sequence goes on along the minus strand of JALYPU010000044.1, from coordinate 6,063 downwards.
GAAGGTACAGAATGTTATAAACTCAAAGTAACCAGTAAAAATGGAAAGGTGAGTTATTACCTTATCGACCCGGCTTCAAATTACATTGTAAGGGTTTTATCCAAACAAAAAGCTGCTGGTAAAGAGGTTGATGCGCAGGTTGATTTTTCTAACTACAAAAAAATCGACGGCGATTTTATTTTTCCTCATACTATAGCAAGTATCCAGGGACCTTTGGATGTGACAAAGGTGGTGGTTAACGCTCCAATGGATGATTCCATCTTTATGAAAGGAAATTAGTTTCCTCCAATTTCGCCAAAAAATCCTTCGTCTTATAGAAAGCCTTTGATTCAATTCAAGGGTTTTTTGTTTTTTAGTAAAGTTCCACCACCTTAAAGAGCGAATGAAATAATAAAATTTATTAAATAGGAGTCATTACTTTCGTAAAAAACTAATTAATGGCAGAGACTTATTGGGGAATTGATTTGGGAGGAACTAAAATTGAAGGGGTGGTTATTCAAACCGTACCTGACCTTAAAATACTGAGCAGATTGAGAGTTCCCACCGAACAACAGCACGGTTATGACCATATCATCTCACAAATTTCCAAATTAATCGAGAAGCTTAAAGCTGAAACCGGATTGATCCCCAATCGAATTGGAATAGGGACTCCTGGTACCATTGATTCCGATACGCACTTGATAAAAAATAGCAATACCATGTGTTTGGTCGGAAAGCCGATGAAAGTAGACTTGGAAAAATATCTGGGAATTCCTGTTACCTTGGAAAATGATGCTAACTGCTTTGCAATGGCTGAAACACATTTAGGAGTGGTTCCAGAATATTCAAAAAATCCTGAAGTCGTGTTTGGTGTAATTATGGGAACAGGGGTAGGTAGTGGAGTAGTAGTAAATGGAAAGATTGTCCATGGCAAACACGGTATTGCCGGCGAATGGGGTCATAATAGAATTGCTGATCAAGGAGAACTTTGCTATTGTGGACACGAAGCCTGTGTGGAGACCTTCATATCCGGGCCGGCTACTGAACGGTATTTTGAAAAAATAAGTGGCTTAAAAAAACCTATGGTTGAAATTTATGAGCTATTTAAAAAAGAAGATCCATTTGCAATAGAGACTATTGATCGCTTAATGTATTATTTTGGAAAATCACTGGCTGTCATTGTAAATATTATTGACCCTGAAATTATAGTTTTTGGAGGAGGCCTTGGAAATCTGGACATTATTTATGAACGTGGCAAAGCAGAAGTTTTAAAACATCTTTTTAATACAGAATTAAAAACCTTATTTTTGAAACCAAAACTGGGGGATAGTGCGGGAGTCATTGGTGCGGCGTTACTTTAAACGTTTTCCGTTTGTGTTAAAAAAATTACATTAAACAAATAAAAATGAAAATTATCATCTTCTTCCTATCATTTCTGTGTCTACTTATTTCCTGTAAGCACTCGACAGATCAAACAAAAGGAACATCAGATAACAATGCTCTTCAAAAAGAAGTGCAGGATTTTTTGGATACCTATAATAAAGAATACGTAAAATATTATACAGCCTCTTCAGAAGCTGAATGGCTTTCGAACACACATATTGTAGAGGGTGACACCATGAATACGTTTCACACAAAGGCTGCCAATGAACAATATGCCCAGTTTTTAGGGAACAAAACAAATATTGATGCATCAAAGAAATATTTAGGACAAAAAGACCAATTAACAGAATTACAATGGCGACAATTGGAAACCATACTTTTTTTAGCTGGTGACAAACCGGAAACTGCTTCAGAAATTGTGAAAGAAAGAATTGCGGCTGAAGTTGCCCAAACCGAAAAATTATATGGTTATAAATTCATGCTAAATAATAAAGAGCTCACTCCAAATGACATTGATAATGCATTAAAGGAAAGCACCAATCTCGCTACCCGACTATCTGTTTGGAAGGCAAGTAAAGAAATCGGAAAAGAATTAAAACCTGGATTATTAAAATTAAGAGATCTCAGGAACAAAACGGTGCAGGCGTTGGATTATGCTGATTTCTTTTCTTATCAGGTTTCTGAATATGGCTTATCCGCAGATTCCATGATGGCTGATTGCCATAAAATGATTCAGGAAGTTTGGCCCTTATACAGAGAACTGCACACCTATGCGAGATATGAGTTAGCTAAAAAATATAAAGCCCCCGTTCCAGATTTAATTCCAGCCCATTGGTTACAAAATCGTTGGGGACAAGATTGGTCTAATATGGTGAACGTAGAAGGTTTTGATTTAGATAAAATTATTGCTGCAAAAGGAGATAAATGGTGTGTCGAACAATCTGAGCGTTTTTATATGAGCCTGGGGTTCGATTCCCTTCCAGAAAGTTTTTATGAAAAATCAGATTTGTATGTATTACCTAAAGATGCAAAACACAAAAAAAATACACATGCATCTGCGTGGCATTTAAATTTAAATGATGACGTTCGGTCTTTGATGAGCATTGTTCCCAATGCTGAATGGTATGAAACAACCCATCATGAATTTGGACATATCTATTATTATCTGGAATATTCAAATCCCAATGTACCACCCGTACTACGAAAAGGGGCTAACCGCGCTTACCATGAAGCCATAGGAAGTATGATGGGATTAGCAGCCATGCAGAAACCTTTTTTACAAGGACTAGGACTAATAGACGAAAAAACACAGGTGGATCATTTACAGCTACTGTTGAAAGAGGCCTTAAATTTCATTGTTTTTATTCCGTGGTCTGCTGGCGTGATGAGCTCATTTGAATATGATTTATATCATAAAAATTTATCAGCAGATCAACTCAATAAGACTTGGTGGAACTATGTGAAAAAATATCAAGGTATTGTTCCTCCAGAACCCAGAGACGAAATGTATTGCGATGCTGCATCAAAGACACATATTAATGATGATGCTGCACAATATTATGATTATGCGCTTTCTTTTGTTTTACTATTTCAAATTCACGATCATATCTCCAGAAATATCTTAAAACAAGCACCTCAAACAACAAATTATTATGGAAATAAAGCCATTGGAAAATTTTTGCATGATATTTTATCCAAAGGTGCTACCGCTGACGGAAAAAAATTATTGAAAGACAATACCGGTGAGGACCTAAATGCAAAAGCCATGTTGCGATATTTTGCTCCTTTGATGAGCTATTTGAAGGAAGTGAATAAGGGACGAACCTATTCCTTATCGGAATCGATTTAACTTATCAACCACTTGATGCCTAAAATATTTTGCACTTCGAGTGAATTAAAAAATTAATTGTGAAAACAGATTTCTGGGATTCCATTTTTGATTCAATTAAAAGATCATTAGTCAGATTTCCTTTGACTATCGTCAGTGCCTTGGTAGGTAGTTGTTTATATTTTTACTTAATAGAAGAGAAACCTTTTGAAGGTGCTTTAGCTAAATTAGTCTTAACGACCCATTTAGGTATTGCCTTATTTACAGCCATACAATTATTTTGGGAATCCAGAACATTTCAAGAAATAGTTCGATGGGTATTCTATGCAATCGGTATATTAATATTAACAGCCTTTTATTTAAGCATCGAAGATGTGAATTTTGAAATAACGGCCCATCAGTTTGTCTTATCATTAATTTGCTGCCATTTATTAGTTTCTTTTGCCTCATTTACAAAAACACATTCGAATGAATCATTCTGGATCTTCAATCAGGAATGCTTTTTTCAGTTTTGCATAGGCTTGTTATATTCTGCTGTATTGATCGCCGGATTAGAAGGTGCTGTGGCTGCTATCCGAGCTTTATTTGAATTCGAATGGTACAGAGATATTTATTTTGATATTCCCATAGCCATCTTAGGAATCTTCAACACCATATTCTGGACGTCACGAATTCCAATAAAATTCAATGAACAAACGATAGATTTTGCCCGTCCTAAGTTTGTGTTAAATTTGACTAAATTCATTCTCATCCCGATAAGCTTATTATATTTTGCTATTTTATATGCGTACGGTTTAAAAATTATCGTCCAATGGAATTTGCCGCAAGGATGGGTAAGCAGTTTATGTATAGGGTTTTCATTAGTCGGTATGTTGACCTATCTATTGAATTTTATTTTACCCAATTATGATTCAGGAAAACATATTCACTTTTATAAAAAATATTTTTTCTATTTGATTATACCGATTCTAGTCCTTATGCTAGTCGCCATAGAGCGACGAATTTCCGATTATGGGATTACGGAAGAACGTTATTATATTCTTAGCATGGCCATATTGTTGTCAGCTATTAGCTTGTATTATATCATCAGCCGGAAAGATGATCTTAGAATAATTCCAATAAGCTTATTTATTGTTTGTCTCATAGCAGCCTATGGACCGTTAAGTGCATGGAATACATCTATCAGAAGTCAGGTGGCAAGATTCAAAGCACCGTTAGAACGCGTTCAACTTCAAGGAGATCAAGATCTAAGAAGCGTTCTAGATTCTTTGACTTATGATGAGAAAGTAAACATGTCTTCCATCTTAAGGTATCTCAATGAGCGCCGAGCATTAGATCAGCTAATTGCTTATTTTCCAAAGGAAGCCACACGTTATTTCGAAACGGGGAGAGATAATTATATGATTGTAGATACGATGGTTCGAATCTTGGATGCGGAATTGGATAGGCGATATCAATATTTTAATGTAACTCTAAATGGTGATTTTTCTCAAGCTACAAAGATTCATGAATACGATGAGTTATCGTATTACAGCTTCTACGATACAAATTCAGAACGTGTCGATATTTCATTAAAAGAACATCGATTCCTTGAATTCAAGGATGGGAGCAAAATTGATTTAGTAAAAATATTACAGGAAAAACATCCTGAAGCTTTTCTCAGACAAGAAAACTTTAATTATCTATTAGAGTTTCCTGTGGAATTGAATTCCGGAAAAGCATTGATCAAAATAAAACATGTCGGTATAGACAAACAGAACCAAGACTTTAAAATCAATAACATTGAATTTATCTTATTAAAGCAGCATAAAGTTGATTAAAAAGTTAGTAGAATTTAATTGTAGAAAATTCCTAGTATACTTTTTTCATTCTGAATCAATAGGTCTCAATTTGGCATTTCCGAAGAATTAAATTCACCGGATGGTTTCATATCTTTTTGTAAACTTTTTAAAAGTTTTACCATTGATTTTTCGATGACATTGAAATGCTCCAAGTTCGTCCCCGTATAAATCCACATCATATCCATTTGAAAAAAAACATGCGCTGATTCCAGGTATTGCCTAAAATGAAATCGATAGGCTTCTTTCATGCGCCGTTTTAATAAATTTCGTTGGGTTGCTTTGGAAAATTTCTTTTTGGATACGGTAAACGCAGCTTTAATTTCCAATTTATTAAGTTCTGGTACTTCGTGAATATTAAATTTCAATAATAATGGAAACTGGAACAAGCTATGTCCCGAAGTGAAAAGCGTTTCAATTTTTTTTCTGGATTTTAACCTGGAACTTGGAGGAAAGGTATATCGCCGAATCGTCACAGCGATGAGGTTACTAATTCTTATTTCAATTTACTTTCGTCAGAAACCGTTAGACGGAGTCTACCCCTTGCCCTTCTCCTGGCAAGAATTCGGCGACCATTTTTGGACTTCATACGGGTCCTAAAGCCATGCTTGTTAGCTCTTTTTCGTCTGGATGGGTGATAAGTAGGCTTCATAATTCTGTAATTTTCTAGACTCTATTTTAAAAGGAATGCAAAGATATCACAAATCCAAAAATTTCTACAATTTTTTTAACTATTCATAGAAATTAGAAATTCCTCATTGGTCATAGTTCCGACCATATGCTTTTTGATAAAATCAATGGCTTCTTCTGGCTTCATATCCGCTAAATGGTTACGCAGTACAAACATTTTCTGGATAATTCCATCGTCCAATAAGAGATCTTCCCTCCGGGTACTAGACTTTGTGAGGTCAATAGAAGGATAAAGTCGTTTATTGGCAAGAGTTCTATCAAGTTGAAGCTCCATATTTCCGGTACCTTTGAATTCTTCAAAAATAACTCCATCCATTTTGGATCCGGTATCGATCAATGCTGTAG
>JALYPU010000034.1 GCA_030856215.1 Bacteroidota bacterium | reverse complement strand
CAGTTGTACTGGCTGTGGGTGCGAGATTGTTCGGTTCGGCTTCTTGCGAAATAGGTGTGAATAAAACAACATCCGCATTTATTGCCAGGCTGCTTTGTTTATTTGCCACAATAGCAATGAGTTTACTTCCTAAATTTTTAACTAATGGAATCAATACTTTTATCTCTGGTGTTTCACCGCTTTTTGAAATACAAAGAACAATATCCTGTGATTGAATCATCCCGAGATCTCCATGAATGGCATCGGCTGCATGCATAAATAGGGATGGAGTTCCCGTTGAATTCATGGTGGCCACAATTTTTTGACATACAATGGCGCTTTTTCCTATACCGGTGACCACTACTCGACCCGAACTTTGATAAATAAATTCAACAGCCTGTACAAACGCATTATCCAAATTTTCCTGTAAAGAAATAAGAACGTCCGTTTCAATCTGCAAGCAATTTTTTGCTGCTTTTATTAAATTGGTTTTTTGCGCGTCTGTCAACACTTATTTTATTTTCAACTCAATGAATGATTTTACCACATTTTAAATTTCATGGTTTTTTAAATTATCTGTCAAAACTTTTGACAATATACTTAAATAAAGATCAATCTCACGTATATGCGTACGGAAACTCAATATGGCTATTCGAATCCAAAACACCTCGAAGATAGTCGTGGATGAAACAAAAATTCTTCCATCAGAAACAACGTCCTTTACCAATTTTTGGTTAAAATCATTGACATCTCCATTTGTAGGAATGTATCGGTATATACACACAGAAAGCTCAGGATACGGGCCTACTTCGAATCCCAATTTTTGAACTTCCTCATAAAAATATCTGCATAAAAGAATTTTCTCGTTCAGACATTCTATAAAAGGATCCAGGCCATGAAGTTTTAAAGGAATCCATAACCGCATCCCACGAAAATGCTTGGTTAATTCCGGCGATAAATCACAGGGGCTCAATTCTTCCTGGGACTCCAGGGAATCCTGCATGTAAGCTGCTTTATAGTAATGCGCCTGATATTGAGATTTTACGTCTTTTATCAAAACGGTACCTAGTCCATAGGAAAGAAATAGACCTTTGTGAGGGTCAATGGCTAAAGAGTCTGAACGTTCGATGCCTTTGAATTGGTCAATTACATAGCTACCGTCAGCATTTTCAAGGGTGGATAGCATAAAAAATCCACCATAGGCGGCGTCTATATGATACCATAAATTATATCTTTCTGCAATTTCTCCTATTTCATTCATTGGATCCATCGATCCGGTATCGGTTGTACCAGCACTTGCCACTACTAGAAACGGTTTTAATCCGGAATTGATATCATTGCGTATTGAAGACTCAAGATCCCCTACATCCATTCTATAGCGATCATCCATCTTTATATACCGCACTATAGATTCTCCTAAACCAGATATTCTTATTGCTTTATGCACGCAATGATGAACCTGTTCTGTCAAGTAGATACACAGTGAAGGAATTTCAATACTTCGAATGTTTTTGGCCTCTCGGGCGGTAACAATGGCAATTAAATTGGCTATAGAGCCCCCGCTGGTAAGGTTTCCCAAACTGGTATCCGGGTACCGAACCATTTTTGCCATCCATCGAATCAATTCGTTTTCAATTTTGACAGCTCCAGGACCGCCATAAAATATTCCAGCGTATTGGTTCGTAACCGAAGCTATAAAATCCCCCAATGCAGCTCCATAAATACCACCACCAGGGATATAGCCCAAATGTCCACCCGATGCAGGATTCAACCCAGAATCTATCATCTCCTCTTTCAATTGGTCGAGAATGTCTTGGATATCACCTGGATCTTTGAAATCATTGGATTCCAGTTTACCTTTCATCGTGGCGACATGGTGAAATGCTTTTAAATCAGGTAAGTTGTCTATAAACTGCCAGGCAAAGTTTTCGACTTTAGAGGTCCATTCTGCTCTTTCAGAACTTTCGGGTGCTAATTTTTTAGCTATTTCTTCAGCTTTAGATATTTTGGTAAGCATGTACAATTTTATTTCAGATAAATCGCTTAAAATGTATTAGAATTTTTATATTATAAGAATAAACATTAATCAGATTCTGTATTATTCAAATTTAGATTATTGATGAATAAATAACTATTCATGAACTTTCTAGAACTTTTGTTAATGCTTTGCGAAGAACAAAAGTAATTTGAAAAAATGAACGGTTATAAAGAACATTTCAAAAAACAATCTGTATATTTAAACTTTGACCATAAGAGTTTGACAGCTCTTTAAGAAAATTACTTTTTTTTATTAGACTTATGTATTCTAAAGAATCGATTAACGACGCCCTAAAAAGTTACTTTGGGTTTGAATCATTTAAAGGTGAGCAAGAAAGCATTATAAGTAGTGTTTTAGAAGGGAAAGATACCTTTGTAATCATGCCTACTGGCGGTGGAAAATCACTTTGTTATCAGCTCCCAGCATTGATGATGCCGGGTACTGCTATAATCATCTCTCCATTAATCGCGTTGATGAAAAATCAAGTAGACTCCATACGTGGATATGGTCAAACTGATGAAATTGCGCATTTTATGAATTCTTCTCTGAACCGATCTGAAATCAAACAAGTCAAAGAGGATATCACCCGACAAAAAACAAAATTGCTTTATGTAGCTCCTGAAACACTACAGAAAGAAGAAACGATTGAATTCTTGTGTTCAGTAGATCTTTCCTTTGTTGCAGTGGATGAAGCTCATTGTATTTCAGAATGGGGCCATGATTTCCGACCTGATTACAGAAGGATCCGGGATATGATCAATTCCATTGATAAACATATTCCTATTATTGCTCTTACAGCAACTGCCACTCCCAAGGTTCAGACGGATATTGTTAAAAGTTTAGAGATGGAGGACCCTGATATTTACATGTCTTCGTTCAACAGGCCAAACTTGTATTATGAAATCCGCCCAAAAGTCAGTAAAGAGCAAGCGACCAAACAAATTGTTCAGATAATAAAGTCTCATCC
>JALYPU010000032.1 GCA_030856215.1 Bacteroidota bacterium | reverse complement strand
GTTCCACCTTTGCTATTAGATGTTCCGAACATTGGTTTTACCCACACAAAATTGCCATTTCTATCTAGTTTTAAAATAAAAATATCAAAGTTGGGCCCTGAAGTCAAAATATGTGTGGAGTCGTCCGGATTAAAGTTTACTTGCCCCGAGAAATCTCCTGCAACATATACATCACCGAATTTGGGATCTACTGCCATCGCGAAACCAATATCATCCTTTATTCCTCCAAAAGATTTCGCCCATTCAAAATTTCCTAAAAGATCTAGTTTAACAATGAAAAAATCATATCCTCCAACTGTGGTTAGCAAGTATGAAGCTGCACCGGGATTAAAGTCAATAGTTCCATTGAATTTTCCAAGGATATAAACGGCTCCTTTACCTTCCGGGTCAACAACTATGGAGCGACCCCATGCATCACCTGTTCCGCCCATTTTAGCTGCCCACTTAAAATTTCCTGAACTGTCTAAACTAGATACAAAAACGTCAGAGTTATTATATTTGAAACCAGAATAAAGTAATGTATAGCTTCCCGGGCCCGGGTCAAAGTCAACAAAACCATGGAAAGCGCCTGTGGTATAAATATCTCCATTTCCAGATGGATCAATCGCTATTGAAAACCCTCTGGCACTTCCATTACGTTGTGGTGCGCTTATTTGTTTGGCCCATACAAAATTGCCTCCATCATCTAACTTAGAAATAAACATGTCAGCATAAAGGCCTAATGAATCTAATTTGAATATTCCTTCGCCCGGGTCAAAATCGGCGACAGTTGAAAAAAAATATCCCGTAGAATAAACAGCCCCGTTGGAAGGATCAACTGCTATAGCTGGCCCTGGGAATTCGGTATCAAGAACATTGGTTCCATAAAATGCTTTTGCCCATACCCAGGGCGGAGAAGGATGTTGAGCATTCAATTTTCCGCAAATCAAAAATAAAATTGCGGGCAACATAATCCGGAAGTATAAATTTGATTTCATTTTGAGAAAATTTAATAGAGATGACTGGAATAAATTTAATTATATAATAATACACTTTTTCAATCAATTTTTATTTTTTTTCTTTTCGCATGATTTGCTCTACCGAAGGGCGACTTTTCACTTTCCTCTTTTACTCCTGACCTGATTGGGGGTCGAAAGATGGCATTTATTTCATTCCTGAACTTTCACCACTTGTACCATTTTTCTATTTCCATTATAGTCTAACCCGGCATAATAAATTCCAGTAGGTAAATCGCTAATATCAATACATAGCTCATTTGAAAAAGTATTCTCTGCATTTGAAAAAATAATCTCACCTCTAATACTATACAAGGTAATTTTAACGTCAGGAAAATGTTTTTCATTAAACTTAAATTTTAATATATCCTTGGTTGGATTTGGATATACATCTATTTTTTCTGGTTTAGAATCAACAATTACAACCGCGGAAGTAGGAAGATTTAGTTTAGCAATAAATATTTCCGCAGTACCTCTGATGGACTCTGTATTGATTAAAGTATTTTCGTCAAACAAAAGAGTAGGGCCATTAAAAAAACCTCTCACATATAAATGCCCGGATGCATCAAGCGCAATCGAACCGGCAGTCTCTCCTTTAGTTGCGCATATTGCTTTAACCCATTTAAAATTTCCCGAACTGTCTAATTTTGAAATTAAGAGATCTGAAGTTCCGGTAGAAGTTAGATGGAAATGATCAGCGTCCGGATTAAAATCTGCTGTTTCAGAGAACATACCACTGATATAGATATCACCGCTTCCTGCAGGGTCAAGAGCGATGGTGCCACCACCATCTATACCTGTTCCGCCCATGGCTCTGGCCCATTCGAAATTGCCCATGGGATCCAGTTTGGTAATGAAAATGTCCCGTTGTCCGGACGAAGTCAATTCGAATATACCCTTGTCCGGATCAAAGTCAGCTGTTCCTTCAAAATAACCGGTGGAGTAAATATCTCCGCTTTTATGGTCAATAGCTACAGAGGAACCTGCGCCATCTTTGGTACCTGCTCCGCCAATTTGTTTTGCCCAAACAAAATGACCCGAACTGTCTATTTTAGAAATAAAAATGTCAAATCGTCCTACTGAAGTGATATTGTAAATACCAGGACCTGGGTTAAAGTCAACAGTTCGGCTGAACCAACCTGTGGTATAAACACCACCGCTTCCAGTCGGATCAATCGATATGGAGCGGCTTACATCACTACCTGCTCCTCCCATTTGTGTCGCCCAAACAAAATTGCCTGAGTCATCTAATTTAGAAATGAAAATATCTAAGTCGCCGTTGGAAGTTAAATTGAAGTTGCTCAATGAATCAGGATCAAAGTCAACTGTTCCTCTGAAATGACCTGTGGAATATATATTCCCGTTTCCGGAAGGGTCAACCGCTAAAGACAGAATGGAAGCCCCATCAGACCCTCCTATGGCTTTTGCCCAGATGAACTTACCTGAGTAGTCCAATTTGGCAATGAAAATGTCAAGGTTTCCGCCTGAATTTAAATTGAATGTTCCTTGGCTCAGATCAAAGTCAACTATTCCCTTGAATCCTCCTGTGATATATATATTCCCTCTTAATACGGGGTCAATCGTCATGGCTGTCACAAATGCAACATCCGGTCCACCCATGGTTAAGGCCCAAACCAGATTTCCTAAACGATCAAATTTTGAAATGAAAATGTCAGAAGGTCCATCGGAAGTTAAATTGAATACTTCTTTACCGGGATCAAAGTCAACGGTCCCTTGAAAAGAGCCAGTAGTGTATACATAACCGCTTCCAGTTTCAACTGCTATGGACTGGGCATGATCATTTCCAATGCCGCCTATGGATTTTGCCCAGCTCCAGTTGGGAGATTGCCCATCTAAATTATGAGCCGCAAAAAAGAGAGTAAGTAGCATAAGTCCGAAGAGAAATTTAAATGTTCCCGATTGCATCGGAATACCAATATACTTTTTGGTTGTAATAATGTCGTTTAGCATGATTAAGCATATTTACAGGATTTATAAATATTATATTTTGTTAGTACCGGGTCTGTCTAGTATCCTCACTTAAACCATACAATGAGAAGATGGTACGGCAATGCGCCCTACTTCTTGTTAATGCAGTTTCAGGATGCATAAATTGGACTTAAAGTCTGCTTATTAGTACTCCTATCCGTAAATCTTAGCAGTGGTTATATAATTTTCATAAAAAAAATTCTAGCGTTGG
>JALYPU010000021.1 GCA_030856215.1 Bacteroidota bacterium | reverse complement strand
AGATGATAATAAGTTAAAGGCTTCAAATAAAGGTTGTAATACTGCTTTCATTCTATATTATTTAAGTGTAAGATATATAATATATTTAATATATCATACTTTAATTAGAATATAGCCACCATTGACTATTGCCTACAAGTGTATCACTTCACCATAAGCCGCCGCTGCCGCTTCCATAATTGCTTCGGACATAGTTGGATGAGGGTGAATAGATTTAATAATTTGATGGCCGGTTGTTTCTAGTTTACGTGCTACGACTACTTCCGCAATCATTTCCGTAACATTCATGCCTATCATGTGAGCACCTAAAAATTCACCATATTTTTTTCCAAAAATAACTTTTACAAATCCATCTTTAGCACCAGCTGCACTCGCTTTTCCTGAGGCAGAGAAAGGAAATTTACCCACTAATATTTCATGTCCTGCAGCCTTAGCTTCTGATTCAGTATATCCTACAGAAGCTACTTCGGGAGAGCAATACGTACAACCTGGAATATTGTTGTAGTCAATGGCTTCCGGATGATGACCACAAATGGATTCTACACACGTGATCCCTTCCGCACTAGCAACATGTGCCAGAGCAGGTCCCGGCACAATATCTCCAATAGCATAAATTCCTTTTGTGGTAGTGCGATACATCTCATCTACTTTCACCAGGCCATTGTCTAATTGGACACCTGCTTGTTCTAATCCAAGATCCTCCAGATTTGGGCTTATTCCAGCTGCGGATAAGACAACATCACATTCGATAGTTTCTTCCTTTCCGTCTTTACGGTTTTTTACTAAAACACTTAAACCGCTATTAGTTTTATCTACTTTTTCAACAGATGTATTGGCCAAAATCTTGATACCAGATTTCTTAAAAATTTTGGTGAGCTCTTTGGAAATATCTAAATCTTCTCGCGGAATTAATCCTTGTTCCATATATTCTACCAGTGTAATTTCGGTTCCTAAGCTATGATAAAAATAAGCGAACTCAACACCAATTGCACCACCACCAACGACCACCATCTTTTTTGGTATTGTATCCAAAACCATCGCTTTCCGATAATCTATAATTGATGTTCCGTCAATAGGTAAATTGGGTAATTGTTTGGCTCTTCCTCCTGTCGCCAAAATGATATGATCGGCAGAATAATTACTCACCTTATCTTCACTGGTTACATCGACGCTATTGTTTTTAGCTAGCTTGGCAGTTCCCATTATCACGGTGATCTTATTTTTTTTCATAAGAAATTGTACACCTTTACTCATTCCATCCGCAACATTTCGACTTCGCTTTATAATAGTTGGAAAATCCGCTTTGGCGTCTTGTATCGTAATGCCATAGTCAGCAGCATGATTAATATAATTAAAAACCTGAGCACTCTTTAATAACGCCTTTGTGGGAATACAGCCCCAATTCAAACAAATGCCTCCTAATGATTCTCTCTCTACTATGGCTACATTTTTTCCGAGCTGCGAAGCGCGTATAGCTGCTACATATCCTCCAGGGCCTGAACCGACAACGATAAGGTCAAATTTCATATTGGTAACGATTTTAATTTTGGCCAAAGATACAGTCTGTCCGGTTCTTCTATATACTCAAATTATTACAAGGTCGTTACAGCATTATGAAATATATCGTCCTTTTGGTGTTTGGTTTATGGTTTTCCGATTGGGTTAGGTTTGAAGACAGTAACCTTGGATTTTCTATTTTATTACCGAATCTTCCCGTGATTGATAGTCAAGATGTAGAAACAGACATCGGAAACATATTTACTAAAACCTATATTTCGACCTTGGGGAATGGGCGTAATGAAACGGTCTTAATGGTTAATGTGACCAGATATCCTCAAGACTTCTATCTGGACAGAGACGACTCTATATCCATTTACATAATGGAAACTATAAAAGAAAGTCTCCTAATGAACTATGGAACATTAGTGTACGAAGAAGATACGGAACTCAATGGCTATAAAACTAATTTATCACTAATTCACAATGCAGATGATGTAGCCATCAAGACAGCGATGATTGTTAAAGGGAACCGATTATACACCATTCAATCTATCAGCCCCTTTGAAGATCGTTTAAAACCTGAAGTGGAGAAGTTTTTTAATTCATTTCGCCTAATGCAATTATAAATAACTCTGCAATAAAGCGAATTTGATTCTTTAGGGATCATATCATTGTAAGACAAATTAAAATGATGTGTGAATTTCTTACATTGATCCAAAAAAATTTCAATAAGTAATTTCGAAATCAGGAGAAAAGGTTACTTCATCCAACTAGTGAATAGGTTGTAAGCAGTTATTTAAATGGTTTTTTAAATCAGTTCTATCAAGATTAGAAAAAAATAATATGCTGATTTAAAGAAATTGTAGGAATAAGAGGAGATAGCAATACAAAAGAATGAAAATTCTACTAGTTGATTACTATTTATTTGGAAATTTTCAATAAATTTACGTAGGATATTCCCCAATTCTAAACGACTACAATGCTGAACTTTTTGAAAACCCTATTTTTCTTTATTGGCTTTTTAGTTTTTGCTACGCCACACATTATTGCACAATGTACACCCCCATCTGCGCCAACTTGCCCTGAATCTAATGTACTCTGCGGGTTAGATGAAATCAATGGATATACTTGTAGTAATGACCCTGTACAAAATCCAGGGGATTATCCATGCGGTCAAAATCCGGGGGATCTTTGTCCAGGTCAAGGTCCTTTTGTGCCGAATAATACCTCGTGGTGGGCATTTGTAACCAATGGAGGAAATGTTTCCATTACCATTACATTTAGCGGTTGCCGGGACAATCGAGGTGTGCAAATGGGCATTTGGGGAGATTGCAACTGCAGCGATAAAATAGTTTGTAATCCAAATTGTGCTATTTCATCTGGCTCATTTACCATTTCAGCCTTTCTGACACCCTGCAAAATTTACTATCTTATGGTGGATGGATGCGCGGGTGATGTGTGTACGTTTACATTAGCCACAATTGGTGGAAACTCACCCACCTTAAGCCCACTAGGCAAAATAAATAATGACCCGGACATGATTATAGATTTATGTGAGGGTTATTGTAATAAAGAATTTTTTGTGGATCCTCAACCGGGTGGTTGCACTCCTGAATACGTATGGACTCTTGATGGCACAGAGTTAGGTGAAAATTCAAATCGGATCACATTGGATTGGCCGGTGGAAGGTGATTTTCAATTGTGTGTAACTGCTGTAATTGGTAATCCTGTTAGTGGTTCCATTTGCGATCAGGAAGGACCGCAATGTATGACCGTACGCGTGAGAAAATTACCCGATGCAATAGGACCGCCAAGAATTATATGTTTTGAGCAAGCTCCCTTCAGATGGCAATGTGAGACAGTTACTGGAACTGGAGAATACCGATGTCCATTTATGGATAGAAATTGTTGCGTCTATGATTCTGTGGTGTTTTTTACCGTGCTGGACAAACCCATTCCCGGAGAGAAATATTTCATTGGCTGTACGCCGGGAGAAGTTTTTATTGACCCCATTACAAAAAAATTATATCCGGGATGCAATAATGGTGTAGATGTTTTTCTGTCCAAAGCCACTACGCCTTATAAATGTGATACAAATTATTTATTATGGACTGTGTACCCAGAATTTGTACCTCAATGGAAAATAGCTTGCATTGGAGCCATGGTAGAGATCAGCCCTAACCTTCAAAACAGAACCCGTTCTTGTGGAGGTGGTGAAACCTATTCCCTGGAGTATGCTTGGTATAAAAAATCGGATCCCCGTAAATCGATCATTAGCACGGACGAACGCTTGTTAGTTGACTTAGGAGGTGAGTATTGCGTGATTGTAACGATTACCACAAACTTAGGAACAGAAACAAAACTTTGCACGCGAGATTTTTGCGAACCCTTTAATGAAAACGACCTCTTACCTAAAAAAGTACCCATCAAAGGCGATCTCCGCGTTTGCATAGGTAAAACGGGCATTTATTTTATTGATACTTTTATCCGGGAAAAAGTAATATTTTATAACTGGTCGGTGCAGGGTGGAATCATTATTTCGAGAAATCCATTTGACACATCAGCTATAGAAGTTCTTTGGAATGGTCCTCCTGGTCAAACGGGAGAAGTTTGTTTGTGGTATGAAACCGATTGCGGACGGAGTCCTGAGACCTGTATATTGGTAACTCTCGAGCCGTCTCCAGATCCGGAAGCGGGAATCAATGATACATTGTGTGCATTAAATACTAACTTAAATGCCACACCTGATGTAGGAGGGTCCTGGCGACAATTGACAGGACCAGGACAATCTTCCTTTGGTAATAAAAATGATCCAAAGACTTCATTAAATGTCAATAAACAAGGTGCGTATAGTTATGTTTGGACAGAAAACCGACTGGGATGCGTGGCAGAAGATACGGTTACAATGATTTTTAACACCATACCTAGAAAACTTCCTGAATCTTTTATATGTGATGGAAGTAATGTAAAGTTCAGGGTACGGTTTGAAATTCAAGATGGAAGCCCTCCTTACAAAATTAGTAAGGGTTCAGGTTCTATAGATGTCAATAATATATACACCTCAGATTTTATAAATAATTTGACGAATGATACCATTATTATTTCTGATGTATATGGTTGCAGATTTACTCATATTGTAAATCATGAATGTAAATGCACTAATGCGATAGGAAGAATAAATACATCACCCATTATCCTATGTGAAGGTGATGATTTTGTATTTGATTATGATACGGCTGGCGAAATTTTAGATCAAGGGGATACGCTAATCTTTTTTATTTACACCGATCCCCAAAATATTTTAGGATCTATAGTTCAATTCTTAAATGGATTTCAAATATCCTATGATCCAAAATTTATATTTGATCAGAATTATTATGTAGGAGCCATTTTAGGTAGAAGTGATAAAAAAGGATTCGTTGATTTTAATTTAGGTTGTGTACGAAATGCTGGTGGAAAACCATTTGTCTACCATAAAAATCCTACACCTTTTGCTGGCCTTGATGCAGCAGTTTGTGCGACCGAATTTACGTTAGATGGCTTACAGAGTATCCAGAATAGTGTATTAAGTTGGCAATTAATTAATGGGAGCGGTGCCTTTATTGAAACACCCAGTGCCGACAATTCAAAAGTAACCGTGTCAAATTTCGGAACGTTTACTTTTGAATTCAAGGAAGTGAATAAAATTTGCATAGCAACTGATCAAGTAAATATTACATTTAATGAATCTCCTGAACTCATAGATGTAGATAAAATATGCGTGGATATAAACCTGTTTACCTATCGAGTGGAAGCGAAAATAAGCGGTGGGAAAGGCCCTTATACACTGATTCAGGGGCCTGGAAGTGTGGTGAATAATTTATTTATTTCCGATACGTTACAAAGTTTAGATTCATTTCAAATATTAGTACAGGATGCGAACGGTTGTTTATCTGAAATTTATTTGGGTACTCACAATTGCAATTGTGGAATTATTGATGCTTGTTTCCTGGATACTATCCCAGTGAAAATTTGCCAGGATAAATGTATTCAATTAAAGAGTCTATGTCAACCTATCATAGATCCATTAGAAGATGGGGTCATGTATGTCTTGCATTCAGGAAATAATGTTTTAAAAACAGCACTCGAGATTTTTAATGATCCAAATCAAATGATCTGTTTTGATACGGCTGCTCCCAAATCAATGGAAGTTTTAAAAAAATATTATATCACTAGAGTTGTAGGAAATGATATAGCTCCAAAAGACAACATCATAGATAGTAATGATCCATGTGTTCGATTTTCGAACCCTATGGAAATTATTTGGAATCCTTATCCAAATCCGGATGCAGGGCCCATAGACACTGTTTGTGGTTTAACTTATAGATTTCAAGGGAACAACAGTTTAGGAACTGTTATGTGGAATTTAGTAAATGGTCCTGGCAACGCCAATTTTAAAAATCCTGCAGATCGGAATGATTCAGTTACTGTGGACGTGTACGGCAGTTATACCTTTGAATTTACAGAAGATTTTGAGTCATGTATCACTAGTGATGTAGTTACAATTACGTTTATTAATTCACCAGAGTTTATTGATAATACTCTCCAGTTTGAATGTGATTCTGTTGCAGAAAATTTTCGTTTTAGCATTGACATTCAATTAGGACATCAGCCGACCTGGTCTGTGCTCGCTAATATTATTTCAGGAGGCAGATTAACAGGTTTATTTACAGATGCGGATACGTGGAAATCAAGTTGGATTCCTACAGGCAGCAGCATTTATGCAGAGGTTAGCGACCGATTTAACTGTTGGATAGATCCGTTGAGTATTTCTCATATATGTCAATGCATTACAGACATTGGAGACATGGATTTAACACCCATTATTTTATGTGCCGACGGTACAGCCACTGCAAAGTATAATCCGAATACGGGGATAAAGGATGCAAATGATATTTTGAAATATGTGCTGTATGATGGAATTTCTTCTGATCCTAAATCTGGAAATATTTTAGCACTGAATGATTCAGGAATATTTTTATTCGACCCATCAAAAATGACATTGGGTAAAACTTATTTTATTGCGGCGTTCTTGGGAAATTTTGATCCTGTCACCGGCAATGTGAATTTGCAGGATCGATGCATGCAAGTAACACCCGGGGTGCAAGTAACTTGGTATGCTTATCCTCAAGCACAAATTGGTGGATTGAATTTGTTAACTTGTTCTGTCACTCAGATAACATTGGTTTCAAATAATTCTATCAGTGGTTCAGGAAAAATAAACGATTATTTGTGGAGTTCAGTAGATGGACAATTTGTGAACGCTAATTCGGTAAATAATTCATCAGTTCAAATTAATAAACCGGGAACCTATAACTTATTCATCCGGGACTCTATTTCAGGATGTACTAATGAAACTCCATTCAAAGTCAACCAAGATATAGAAAAACCAATAGTGCAAATTCAATCACCTGAAATTCTCACGTGTGAACGAATTAAAGTAGATTTGAACGGAGCAAATTCTTCAAATGGTGCAAAATTTACGGCAACATGGAAAGGAAACCATCGTATAGACAATGGGAATTCCTATATTTCCACAGTATATGATACCGGAAAGTATTATTTAATTGTAAAAAATAATTTTAATGATTGTTTAGATTCGTCACTTATTGAAGTAAAAGAGGACAAAATTCCACCCATTGCGGATATTCAAAAAAGAGGAGACCTAACCTGTACAGTTAATGAGATTCCATTGGATGGATCGCTGTCCAAAAGTTTTTCTGGATCCATTTCCCCATACAATTGGACAAGTAGAAATGGAAATATTTTGAGTGGACTGGGAAGCAATCAAATTAAAATCGGCAAACCCGGCGGAACTTTTGTGCTGCAAGTTCGGGATGATAAAAATGGTTGTCTTGATTATGATACTATACAAGTTTTAGAAATTGGAAATCCGTTAGCAATTATTGAAGGTCTGCCGCAAAATATCCGTTGTTATTCAGAACGAAATGGAGGTATTCAAATTACGCAGGTTAAAGATTATAACAACGTTGGTTTATCAAATCTGCAATATTCCATAAACGGGTCTCCATTTACAAGCGCTCCTAATTTTCCTAATTTAGCTAAGGGTACTTATAAAATAACTGTGCGCGACAAGGATGGTTGTTTGAAAGATACCAGTTTTGTATTGGTTGAACCTGGCCCATTAAAAATGAAAGTGACCCAAAGTATCGTAGTAGATCAAGGTACATTAATTGATTTAGACAGTTTGATTCGTGAAATTTCAGGTGGGACCTTTCCAATTTCAGATACCACTTGGTTTAATACTACTTTAAACCAGAATTGGGATGCCAATATCCGATACATTGCTGACTCTGCGTTGGAGTTTATAGTAAAGGTAACGGATATTAGGGGGTGCATTACTGAAGAAAGGGTCCGCGTATTAGTAAGGGTAATTAAAGATGTGTGGTGGCCAAATGTATTTTCACCCAATGGCGATCAGATAAATGATACTTGGAACCTTTATGGAAAAAAAGTGCGTGCCATTCGATTGTTACAGATCTATGACCGATGGGGAGACCAGGTTTATACCGGACAAGATTTACCACCAGGCACGTCACAAGGACAAGGTTGGAACGGCATATTTAGAAATGAAAGAGCCTTACCGGCGGTATATACATTCTATGCAGAAATTCAATTTGAAGGATCTGCTAATTTTGACAAGTTTAAAGGTGAATTTACCTTGTTGAGGTAGTCCTCAACTTTATATTTTCATTGACAATTATCCCTTTTGAGGTAGGAATTGTACTACAATTCAAAATAATTATGCAAATATTTTAGGCATAATTTATAGAGTTTTGTGCCGATTTACTAAGAAAATAACATTTTCAGGATCCATTCATGTAATTGATTGGGTTTGGTTTTTATAAAGTATTGGCCTACTTTTGATCTCCCATTTTCTATTATTTGATCTAATTTCATCTGTAACTTTTAGTGATACTTATTTGATATTGAGTTAGTCCAAACAGGTCAATAAAAGTTTAAAATCTTTTTTTAAGCATTACGAGTATACAAGTTTTACCCAATGAGTTCCAACTATTTCACGCATCTTTTTTTAGTATTATTATTACCGCTTTTCGCTTTTCCAAACTTTTCTTTCGGACAACATGGTGCCACATGTGGCACAGGCCAGCTTTTTACGGGTTCTGGATGTTCGCCATCAGAAAACAATGT
>JALYPU010000013.1 GCA_030856215.1 Bacteroidota bacterium | reverse complement strand
CAAAATCTTTTGGCTCTATGTCAATGTCTGATTTTTTTAACCAAACTTCCAACACTTGTGATCCGGATTGCACCATCACGATATTATGATTTTTATGCACCCGAAAAATTCCTAGAAATTGTGACCTGGATCGTTGTATGACCCTATTTACAACCCCTTCCGGCTTTCGGAAATGCTGACGTATGATTTGCACTTCTACATAATCACCATCCTGAGCACTTTTTAAATTTTTCTGACTGACAAAAACATCTTTGTCCAGTCCCTTACATAAAATATAGGCAAATCCTGCTCTCGCCACATCGACAATTCCTTCGTACAATTCTTTCCGCTCGATAGGTTTTACAGCCGACAAACCTTTATAAATCCATTTTTCCTTTCCAATTTTTTCAATCAATTTCTTGCGTTCCAGTTTAAGAATATTATCCATCAACTCATTTCCTTTTTTCACGCCAATTTTTTTCTCAATTTGAGTGAAGGAAATAATCTTGCCTGGTTGCTCCGCAAAAATATGTAGGATTTTTTGTGAACTGGTTTTCTCTGTCGGAAACTTATAGATCGGGTTTTTATTAATTTTATTTTTTTTCATAATTTAATTGCAAACATCATGTTCACGAGTATGATTAGTTTATAATTGTTTGGATTGATTTTTAGGGTTTATTATTTTCTTGAAACGATTCTATTTACTATGGCAAAATAAATAGGTCGTTTTGCGATAATTTTTTATTCCGGTAATTGGACAATTCTTCCATCTTCGACAATTTCTAAAATGGTCTTACGGGTTTTATCTTTATTCAACTCATGCGCTTCTATCGAATGAGATGCTTCCACAATATAAATCGTTTCTTCTTCATCGATATTGGCCATACTGTAAATGATTTCTTCTTGGTCTGAAAAAAAACCGGCTATTTCTGCATTGTCTAAGGGGTTTCCGTCTTGATCAAATATGATAATATAAAAAGTATATCTCATGAGGCGTGCACACCAAAAAATGCTGGCCACATGTTGATATTTGGTATTCCAAAAAACACATGGAACAATTTCAGTAAATTCATCCAGTTCAAAATTCAACGCTGGTTTTATAAATTTATTTACTAAATCGTCGGGCAATAAATCATTCTTCAAACTAAATTGATGCTCTGCGCCTTCTTTTAAAGTAATCGGAAGTTCCGTATGCTCAAAATAGCTCAGAAAGTCTTTAAAACTAAGTTTTTCCAAATTTAATGATTGAATTAACTTTTATTTAGTGTTCCAATGTAAGCAATAATAAAAACTTTGCATTGATAAATCATAATATGAACATGAAGTTCGATGATTTGTTTCCCAAACACTATTTTTACGAGAATTTTAAACACAATAAAATGAAAAATCACGAAATAGACTACACTCTGTATGGTGAAGAAATGCAATATGTAGAGATCGAATTGGATCCAGGGGAAACAGCCATAGCAGAAGCGGGTTCCTTCATGATGATGGAAGATGGCATTCAAATGGCCACTATTTTTGGAGATGGAAGCAGTCAGCAGGGAAGTGGTTTTTTAGGTAAAGTGATGTCTGCCGGAAAACGGCTTCTAACGGGAGAAAGTTTGTTTATGACTACGTATACCAACAATACCTCAGTCAAATCAAAAGTAAGTTTTGCAGCACCTTATTCCGGAAAAATTATCCCCCTTGATTTATCCAAATATGATGGTAAAATCATCGCCCAAAAAGATTCCTTTTTATGCGCTGCCATGGGCGTAAACATTGGTATTGAGTTCCAACGGCGATTGGGCACCGGTATATTTGGAGGCGAAGGATTTATAATGCAAAAACTCGAAGGTGATGGGTTGGCGTTCGTCCATGCGGGTGGCTATGTCAAGGAAAAGGAATTGGGTATAGGTGAAATATTACGCATAGATACGGGCTGTGTAGTGGCTTATACGGGTAGAGTAGATTTTGATATAGAATTTATTAAAGGAATTAAAAATATGGTCTTCGGAGGGGAAGGATTGTTTTATGCAGTGTTGAGGGGACCTGGAAAAGTTTGGATACAATCCTTACCCATCAGCCGTTTGGCTGCGCGAATCATGCAATTTGGAGGCGGCAGACGAAGAGAAGAAGGCAGTATATTAGGTGGTTTAGGAAATATATTGGATGGAGATCGTTAGGTCCTGTAGTATTTTAGATTTTTCAATTCCTGGTAAATAGTGTCGAGTTCTAAGTCGGTAAATTCCCTTTTATCTGCGCATGTTTTCATTAATAATTCATCCTGTGCCCTGCCTAAAACCATCGCATCATAATAACTCATATCTGGCCGAAACGTTACCATCGCATATTTTGAATAGTACTCCGGATATGTTGCTTCCAATTGCATCTCCAGTTTTCTTTTGGCCTGAAAAATAGGATCCGCCACTTTATCCCGCATCTCAATAAAATTATCTTCCGCCAAATCAGCGATGGCATCTGTATTTATTTTTCGTTGATTACTAAACTGATCAAACAATTGTTGCGTAGTGTGTTCATGCTCCAACAACTGATCAAACTCAAAGACATCTTCAAATCCACAATTCATTCCTTGTCCGTAAAATGGAATGATGGCGTGCGCAGCATCTCCCATGAGCAATAATTTATCTTCAAAATGCCAGGGTTGACATTTCACCGTATATAAATGACCCGTAGCATGCTTAAAAAATTCCTCGGTCAAATTAGGAATCAACGGTAGACAATCTGGAAAATTTTTTTCAAAATATGTTATGACTTGCTCATCATTTTGCAACCCTTCAAGTCCATCATTTCCTGTAAATGGAATAAACAAAGTAGCGGTAAACGTGGCATCGGGATTGGGTAGTGCGATCATCATAAAATGTCCTCTCGGCCATATGTGCAGTGCATTTTTTTTCAACTGGAAATTTCCATGAGCATCGGGAGGAATGGTAAGTTCTTTGTAAGCGTAATCCTGAAATCGCTGGCTATAATTAAACCGAATCCGCGCACTATTTTCCATCAAAAATTTTCGGGCAATTGAATTGGCTCCATCCGTTCCAATTAATATTCCTTCGCTATGTATATTTCCAACTTCTTTATTATAAAATGTAGCGGATGATTTCTCAGGATGCCAGGAAATCAATTTCGTATCAAAATGAAGACAAGAAGGAGATAACTCTTCCAGTGCATCCAATAGAATTACATTTAATGTCTTGCGGGAAATGGAATTTATATATTCTCCTTCTCTAGAGCTATAATCCTGAAAATGTAACTGTCCGTCTAACGTATGAATCATGCGCCCTTCCATCTGAATAGCGTGTTCCAATATTTCATGATCCAGACCAACTAATTTTAACGCTTGGATACCTCGATGTGATAGCGCCAGGTTGATACTTCTCCCCGATGATATGTTTTGTTTTCTCATATCTGATCTGGATTCATAAAGTTCTACACGATAACCTTTTTGAAGTAAGCGCAGACCAAGTAAACTGCCTACCAATCCAGCCCCAGCAATAGAAATCGATTTATTCTTCATGATTCACGACAACGTTCTTAAACGCTTCATAAAATTGAAATACTTCTTGAAACGAATTATAAAGCGGCACAGGAGCCACGCGAATTACATCGGGTTCTCGCCAGTCAGCAATAATATTCTTTTTACTTATTTTATGATATATCGATTTATCGCCATTTTTAATTTGAATTGAGATCTGGCAACCTCGTTCTTCTGCATGTTCCGGAGTCAAAATAGTGATATCGGGATGTTCCAGGGATTGAATTAAATGCATGAGATAACCCGAAAGTGCAATCGATTTTTTTCTCAGATTTAAAATACCTGCACGATGAAAAACATCCAGGGATGCTCGTAAACTGGCCATCGGAAAAATGGGCGGATTGCTCACCTGCCATCCTTCTGCTCCGCTCATCAATTTTAGTTTCGATTCCATTTTAAACCGCTCTTTCTTATCATGTCCCCACCATCCTGCAAATCTCGGTAACTCAAAATTTTCGGCATGCCGCTCATGAATAAAACATCCTGCTAACCCACCGGGACCTGCATTCAAATATTTATAACTGCACCAAACAGCAAAATCGGGACCATCATTGTGAAGCTGAAAGTTCAAATTTCCTGCACCATGCGCCAGGTCGAATCCAATTTTGCAGCCATATTGTCGCGCTTGTTGGCAGAGAAGTGGAATCGGATATGCCTGTCCGGTATAATAATTCACCGAACCAATTAAGACCAACGCAATTTGATCACCCTGTTTTTCAAAGGTATCCTTAATGATTTCTGCAGAAATATAATTAGAGCCGGGCTCCGGTGTCAATATGACGATGGAATCTTCTGGGTTGTAACCATGAAAACGAATTTGAGATTCTACGGCATACCGGTCAGACGGAAAAGCACTATACTCGATTAATATTTTATGTCTCGCTTTTGTCGGTCGATAGAATGAAACCATCATCAAGTGCAGATTGACGGTTAGGGTATTCATGATGACGACTTCATGGGGTTTCGCCCCGACAAGTTCAGCCATAGGCTCTGATAAAAATTCATGATAGGAATACCAGGGATAATCCTGTTTCAAATGACCTTCCACACCATATTTCGCCCAGTCATCCAACTCTTGGTTGACAAAATCGCGGGCTTTCCGAGGTTGAAGTCCCAATGAATTTCCACAGAAATAAATGCATTCCGAATTTTCATGCCGGGGTATCCTAAATTCAGATCGAAATGCGTGCAATGAATCCTCATCATCCAATTGAATGGAGTAATTTTCGACAGCTTGACTCATAAGGCAAATGTAATTAGAAATAAATGTTTGTCATTCCATGTTATAAAAATTACGTCTTGGGGGTAATAACTACTTTTACACTATGGACTGGCATTCTTCAATTTCCGGGTTTAAAGCATACCTAAGCCTAGAGCGATCGCTCTCCAAGAATTCTGTAGATGCCTATATATCAGACGTACAAAAACTTTCGCTGTACTGCGCCCAAAACCTGGACCACAAAAGTCCCGCACAGCTGACTATGCAGGACATCGAATCTTTTATTCACTGGTTATTTCAATTTGGTTTTTTAGATCGTACCCAGGCGCGAATTTTATCGGGTGTAAAAGCTTTTTATAAATTTTTACTTATAGAAGAAGTGATTGTTGATGATCCGACGGATCTCATTGAGGGACCAAAACTTATTCGAAAAATTCCCGATGTACTCAATGTAGAAGAAATTGAGGCCATCATTAATTCAATTGACTTGAGCGGGGCAAATGGTCATCGCAACCGAGCCATCATTGAAACACTATATGCCTGTGGCCTGCGCGTAACAGAATTGACAGAATTAAAATTATCCAACATTTATGAAGACGAGGGTGTGATCAAAGTCATTGGTAAAGGAAATAAAGAACGCCTGGTACCTTTTGGAGAAGAGGCGATACATCATATCCATTTCTATTTACAATCTTATCGAAACCAACTTCCTAAAGTAAAGGGGCATGAAGATTTTGTTTTTCTAAATCGTTTCGGAAAAAAAATATCCAGGATTAGCATTTTTGAAATTGTAAAAGAGGCCGCCAGAAGAGCGGGCATTACTAAAATAATTAGCCCCCATACGTTTCGACATTCCTTTGCCACACATTTGGTAGAAGGTGGAGCGAATCTACGCGCTGTACAAGAAATGTTAGGCCATGAATCTATTACGACAACAGAAATATATACGCATTTGGATACAGAATTTTTGCGCGATACCATATTGAGGTATCATCCGAGTAATAAGAAGAAGTAATTTCAACTCACCCCTGACCGAGCGTTCCGCTATAAGCGGATTGGAGTGATAAAAATCACTCCAAAGAAAGGGAACTTTCCGCCAACTGGCGGAAAGCACTTCTGTGCATCCTTCTCCATGCCTCATCTCAGCATTCGCAAGCTACTGCTTCGATTTCGGTTCACTTCATCGAAAGACATTTTTTATGTCTTTCGATTTGTTCATATTCAGTCCAAAATACAGCGCGTGGCGAGTAATTTTCGTCGCGGCTTTGAGCTTTGACACTGAAATACAAACTACTATTTAAGAGGTGAATTAAAGGGTTTGAAAAAACCAAACCAACAGAGGCATCGTCGAAGATCAGCGAAGCAGAAAATTAAGAGCTGATGGCTATGAGTATAGAAGAAGCGCCTTATTTTGGACAAGATTTTTGGTTCTTTTC
>JALYPU010000164.1 GCA_030856215.1 Bacteroidota bacterium | reverse complement strand
GGAGTTTGATTTTTATCGCTTTGATCGAAGTAACGGAGAATTGTCCAGCCATCAGAATTTCAAAATTGATTCGACTGAAAGTGTTTCCGCAGGGTGTGCGTTTTCTCCGAATAATAAAATCCTTTATATATGTTCTGGGGGCGTATTATACCAGTATCCAATCATTAATGATCAGTTGAAATACCGAATAGAAATCGCAAAATACGACGGCTATTTATCACATTTATTCGCTAATAACTATGGTCCAACTTATTTCGGTCAGTTGCAAAATGGACCTGATGGTAGAATTTATTGTAATTCCAATTTTCTACAAACAAGACATTTGCATGTGATATATAAGCCAAATGAATTGGGAGATGCTTGTGATTTCAGGCAACATGAAATTCCGTTTCCATCTGTTAAAAAAACTATGCCGTATTTTCCCAATTACCGCTTAGGCCCCATGGACGATTCAATAAGTGATACATTGGGCATAGATAACATACCGTGGTGTTGGTGGAGATATGAACAGGACACTTTAAATCATCTCAAATTTAATTTCACAGACAATAGCGCATATAACGTAAAAGAATGGCATTGGAATTTTGGTGATGGTTTAACATCACCTGAAATAAATCCAATACATACTTATTTAACAAATGGCATTTATAACGTTTGCCTTATCGTTAAAAATGAATTTGGTTCAGATACATTATGTCGAATTCTTCAAATTGGCCCCATGTCAAATAATAATTTAGAACAAATTAAAATCACAGTATATCCAAATCCAGCCAATGAATATTTTATAGTAAATATTCCCGATTATGCACCAGAGTATCTTTTGATAAGACTTTATGATATGAATGGCAAAATATTAGTTAAAAAAAGAATAATTCAGGGCAGTAATTTTATTGACATAAAAGGATTGGAAGGGGGTTTTTATATCATAACACTTTATGAGGGAAATCAATTAGTTGCTACAAGGAAGTTAAGCAAAATTTAGATTTATTCACTATATGCTTAATTTTTAATCGTATGTGCAATAAACGGCCTACTAGGCTTCCCATCAATCATAAGTTTTAGATAAATCTCGTAGTTGGGTAGATTTCTTTTAGCTTTCTTGTTGCCGAAAAAGGGGCCTGTATTTTGTGCGAGTAGAAACAAATATAACTTTCGTAGAAACTAAAAAATTAATTTTAAAATAGTATATTTGTATGGGAGTGTTAATTACACTCCAATTTTTATTTTGTAATGAGAAAGATTATATTTATAACGCTTATAATTAATTTCCCTTTTTTAAACTGTCCTAATTGTCAGGGGACTTTTTTAAAAAGGTATGAAATTGCAGGCTATGAGAATAATGCCTATTTCACCACGATTTTGGCAACTGATTCATGTTACTGGGCTTTCGGGACCATATGGGATACTTCCAAACCATACTTTGGCGGTACAGCCTTATTTAAATTTGACCTTCAGGGTAATTTACTAAAACAAAAAGAACTGATAAGTAAAACAGATTTCTATGGCTTTAACAATGATATGTATGCTAATCAAAATAAATTGTATACATCTATATTAAATCCCTACACCACTTCAAGTGTAATTGCGTATGATATTTTAGGTGATTCTTTTCAAATTGCAACTACTGTAGGAAATTTATTGCCCGAAGGAGATTTTTTAAGCATTAATAATCTTCATTTTGATCTACTCGGGAATTTTTATTTGGCCAATGCTGTTAGTTCTTCGACTTCGACAGATTTGTATGGCCAAATTCAATTAGTTAAATTTAATTATAAGTTTGAACAAGAATGGAAAATAATTTTAGGTGATAAAAATATTCATGATATACCATACTCTATTACTTCAGATCAGACTGGACGTATTTATATTGGTGCGCAAAGGATCAAAGAAAATTATATTCAAGGGGATGCAAATTACAGCAGGAGTATTATATATGAATTATCTAATGAAGGAAAAATTGTGAAGGAAACCACCGCTGACAGATTAAGTGGGGCTGTCTATGATTTTGTCATAGATGAACAAGGAAATTATATTTGCGCAAGTGAAGTTTTGTTGCCGTATCATCCTCAACGGCCTTTTGCATATCCTGCCTATCAAAAGGTAGATAAAGGAGGGAATGTACTATTTCGTCAGTATTTTGAAGAAGCACCAAAAAAAGAAAAATATTATTCTAATTTCTCTAAGATTCAAAAAGTCAGAGATTATTATTATGCTTTAGGTGGAATTGGAGTATTAGATGAAGATATTCAACCTTTGACAACCGAATCAAAGGCAATATTTGTTAAGTTCGACGAAGAAGGAAACTTAATCTGGAAGAGAATTTATAATACTGCTTTTGGTATTGAGGGTACCAATTTATATGATTTTGATATCACAAGAGATAACGGATTTATTATGAATGGCTTGGGAGCAATTGGTACAAATGATGGTCTCGACTGGAAATCATTGCTAATGAAAGTTGACTCTTTCGGTTGTCTGGTGCCTGGCTGCCATTTAACTGACAATGTAAACTCTGAAATTAAAAAAATAGGACTTAAAATATTTCCCAATCCGGCTTCCGATTATCTGGCGTTGTACAATGAAACAAACTTTAAACTTGTAATTCAAATATTTGATATAAATGGGAAAGAACTATCGAAATTTGTCATCCTTTCCAATGAAACTTCGATTGTTGATGTAAGTAAATACCCGGTTGGTTCTTATATGATGCAGGCTTTTGTTGATGGCAAACCAATAAGTAGTGAAATGTTTGTGAAAGAATAATTTTATGCATTTATATTATAAACCTTCTATAAACTGAAATTTGTAAAATTAATTATTGATAAGCATAATTTATGTAGCGTCTGCAATTAAATCTGAAGATGCCCATAAAATAAGGAATTTCTGTTAATCATTACTATTGAAAAATGAAAAAGTAAAAACGCTTTAATTGAGTTTGTTACATATTTTTGTGTGTTTCGATTTTTGATTTAAATATCTTTACTATGAACAGAACTATTTTTCTTTGCATTATTATTTTATTTTCACTTTCGGGATTTGCCCAAAGTCTCGAACAAAGGCTTCAAGATAGAATCTCAACACTTGAACTGAATCAAGTATCTTCCGGTATTTTGTATGAACGTTCTTTGAAGTGCCAACCATTAAGGAACATTAATGAAAAAAGCATCAACGATAACATTCAGTTAAGTGCAAATGATTTTGCATTCGCGTATGGTATGCTTTTATGGGTGAATATAGATACTACTAAGAGAGTTAAAATAGATAGTTTCTTTGACTTGGTTAATTCCATGGAAAATGCTTCAATTATACGTCAAATACCATTTTCCCAACCTGAAGCGCCTACATTCAATATTGGGACTCAATGGACCTTTGAGACAGAGTATCACCTTGGGGCTGGACATGCCATAATAGAATATGTTTCTCCAACAATAACTGATACAAGTATTACCGATGGAAAGAAAATATTTTACTTGAGTAGTGGAGATTCTTTGTATGTAGAAAATGAAAAGATGTTTTTTTGGGATGAAAAGTTAAATTCTTACGAAATGTATTATGATTTTAATTCTACATCTGATTATGAAATTAAATATTGGGATTTCTCTAGAAAAAGTGTTCAAATTGCTAAGGTAAAAGTGGATTCTATTTATAATACCGTTTTAAATTTAGACACTATTCCGACACAATTATTACGAGTATCAAATAATGGATCAATTGGCACTGATTTAATAATTCCAGTTTATAAAAATATAGGAGCTTCAAAATATGCTATAAAACTATATTTGGGATTTGGTTTAGTTGACCCCAATCCTATTATAACTAAATTGCGATGTTTTAAATCAGATAGTATTGAATATAATTTCCAATCTTACCCATGCGATAGTACCTGGCTTATTACTAAAACGGACAACCTGGATTCTAAAGAATTAGCAGTTTTTCCTAACCCTACAAACGGAAAGATAAAAATTTATGGAATTAAATCTGATGTACCTTATACTTTGTTTAACTTGCAAGGGCAAAATATTATTAAGGGAAATAGCATTGATGGAGAAATTGTAGTTCCTTTAAGTGGCGTTTTTATATTAAAGATGCAATTGAATGATGGATACTATGTTAAGAAAATTATTAGGTTATAGACAGAAAACAACAAAGGGATATAAATTAATAATTAATTAAGTGTAATTGATAAATCACAATCAGATTTGTTAATGAAAATGAAGGCTGAAATTTATCCAATAATACCTCTTTAACAATTCATCATTCCTCACTCTCTACGATAGTCCCATAATCAATAAATAATTCTTCTCCCGCATGAATGTGTCTGGTCGTTTCAAAAAACTCTCCGTCATTAATTGAAATTATATTAGGTGTGTCTGAATGATTTAAAAATAATGATAAATCCATCACCTTAAATCCTTTTGCGGGAACAAAATAATGTTCTTCATCAAATAAACAATAGGTCTCAATTAAATTCTTGACATGACTGGGAAGATGTTTCATTTCATCAGCATTCAGACTATGCCACTCCTCGTCAGTTTCCGAAAACATATTTCGGCATCCTAGAGGAATGTCTCTAATAGCAAAAATGCCGATACCATGAATGGCCGATGGTTTTAGCATCACATACGTATGCAGTATTAATTCTTTCAATAGTTGGACCTTATCCATAGTTGTTTGTACAGGATAAACTAATTTGACACAATATTATCAATTTGATCGGAATAAACTAATTCATATGCTTTATAACAACATGATAAAGAGATAACATTAATTCTGTATTTCCATTACTTTTGCCTCAATTATTAAGGATGAGTAGAGTTATCAGTTTGCGAGATGCATTACGCGAGGCGATGGTGGAAGAAATGCGTAGAGACGAAACCGTTTTCTTAATGGGCGAAGAAGTGGCGGATTATAATGGTGCTTACAAGGTCAGCAAAGGGATGTTGGATGAATTTGGAGCCAGGCGAGTTATTGATACACCCATAGCAGAGTTGGGGTTTGCTGGAATTGGGGTAGGGGCTGCCATGAACGGACTGCGCCCCATTATTGAATTTATGACCTGGAACTTTGCCATATTAGCTTTTGACCAAATAGTCAATAATGCAGCAAAAACATTGACGCAATCATCCGGTGAATTTAGATGCCCCATCGTATTCCGGGGACCTTCTGGGGCTGCAGGCCAGTTAGCGCAACAACATTCTCAAACATTTGAATCCTGGCTCGGAAACTGTCCCGGATTAAAAGTTATTTCTTGTATAGATCCCTACGATGCCAAAGGATTACTAAAATCCGCCATCCGCGATGAGGATCCTGTATGTATGATGGAATCTGAAATGCTCTATGGTTTGACAGGAGAAGTTCCGGAAGGGGATTACCTCGTGCCAATTGGCAAGGCTGCGGTTCGTCGTCCTGGTAAAGACGTTACCCTTGTTTCGTTTAATAAAATGATGGAAGTACTTAAAGTAGCCGCCGTCGAACTAGAAAAAGAAGGCATATCTGCCGAAGTAATCGATTTACGGACGATAAGACCTATGGATTATGATACGGTCATTGAATCCGTTAAAAAAACGAATCGATTGGTTGTAGTGGATGAAAGCTGGCCCTTTGCTGGTATTTCAGCCGAACTGGCTTATGTGGTTCAAAAGAGAGCCTTCGATCATTTAGATGCACCTATCATTCGAATCAATTCCGCCGATACCTCCCTTGGATATGCACCTACTATGGTGCAGGAATTTTTACCAAATCCTACTAAAGTGATAAAAGCAGTTAAAGAGGTGATGTACCACAGAAATTGATTTCTGTTATTTCTTACCGTTAGCTGCAAGCCGTATTAAGCACCTAACTTTGATTTTTTTAACGTTAACCCATTTATATGAAAAAAATGTTGATTTTAGTGTTCTTTTTATCCATAATTATGGATACTATTTGGGCACAAACTGATGCCGCTAAACCAGCGTATCAAATGTTTAATAATACGAACATGAAGCCAAAAAGAGGCCATGAAAAGATGTTCGAAGAGGCCGTTAAAGCACACAATGCGCTTTTCCATGCCACCGCCCCCAATCAAGCCAGGTTGTCTGTCATTACTGATGGAGCAGGGAGTGACGGTTGGTATGTATGGAGTCATGGTCCTATGACTTACTCAGATATGGATCATCGTCCTTCCGGTGAAAAAAAGCATGATGACGATTGGGAAAAAAATGTAGACATTCATGTTGAGGCATATGGTGAATCTACTATATGGAAATTAAAGGATGACTTATCCTATACGCCTAAAGACTATAATCCTGCCCATTTAGATGTTTGGAGAGTGGATATCAAGCCTGGAATGCGATTTGAATTTGGTGAACTGATGAAAAAAATTAAAACCCTTCATGAGACTAAAAAATATCCATTTTCAAGCCGGGTGTTTTATAATGAAATGTTTGATGCCGATGGAGCTGACGCAGCAGTGGTTTATGGTTTTAATAAATATGCTGATTTCGATATGGATCTTAAATATCGAGAGGATTTTGACGCTATTCATGGCGCGGGTGCCTATGACAATTTTTGGAAAAAATGGAGCGAATGTGTAGTTGGAACGGAAGAACATTTTAGGAAATTTATAAAATAATTTTTTATCCTACGTGGCATTTGAGCTTGTTGTTATGGTTATTGAGTTGGACAAACTTCTGCCATAATAACAAGCTCAATCTTTTAATAGCTGATAATCTTCCAAAAACGTAGCAAGGCCTAAACTAGCGGTAAGACTGTAAAGCTTTATTTCTTTTCGGTTTAGTGATTGAATTTCTTGTTTAGGATCTTTATCAATATAAACTATAAAACAGGATGGACGGGTATAGTGCATTAATCCAGCGGCTGGATATACTAATAGGGACGTTCCAATAATAATCAACATTTCTGCCATTGAACAAAAGTTTGCTGCAAAATCCATCAGGGGAACTTCTTCTCCAAACCAAACTATATGCGGTCTCAATTGGCATTGACGATCACACAAATCACCCAGACTCAAATCTTTAGTCCACGGATATACCAGGTGAGCATGTGAGGTACTTCTTACTTTTAAAAGTTCTCCATGTAAATGCATCACCTTCGTACTACCAGCCCTCTCATGCAAATCATCTACATTCTGTGTGATAATTTGTACTTCATGATAATTTTCTAATTCAGCTAATAGATAATGGGCCCGATTGGGTTCTACGTTCAACAATTGTTTCCTTCGCTGATTATAAAAATCGAGGACTACCGTTGGATTTCTTTCCCATGCATCGAACGTTGCTACATCTTCTATGCTATGACCTTCCCATAATCCACCGGCATCCCGAAACGTTTTAATGCCACTTTCTGCACTGATGCCTGCACCGGATAAGACGACAATATTTTTTCTCATCCCATGATATGCTGAACACTCGATGGAATATATTCTATAATATCGCGTGCGATCATACATTCACTAGTATAGTTCTCGGCAGCTAAATCTCCTGCTATACCGTGCAGATAACATGCAAGCATACACGATTCTTCAGCCGTATATTGGTGGGACAAGAATGCAGCAATCATTCCTGTTAATACATCGCCACTTCCTGCAGTCGCCAAGCCTGGATTTCCTGTTGAATTAAAAAACACTTTACCAGAAGGTAAGCATATCGCACTATATCGACCTTTTAAAATGATAATTAAGTTATGATCACCCGCTTTCTTTCGTGC
Organism: Bacteroidota bacterium; assembly: GCA_030856215.1. Lineage (GTDB taxonomy): Bacteria > Bacteroidota > Bacteroidia > Chitinophagales > Saprospiraceae > Vicinibacter. Next base: position 3,531 of record JALYPU010000164.1, on the reverse strand, counting down.
AGTCTCAATCCTTTCTAAGGTATTTCGTTTAGTGCCAAAAAGCCGGTCAAATTCTCCGGCATGTGGTGTTAATATCGAATTCTTTGGAAGATTTCTTACATGATGTTTATTGGACGCCAAATAATTAATAGCTTCCGCATCAATCACTGTGGGTAAATCATAATTACGAATCAATTCAAAAATGGCTTCCATAGTTGCATGTTTACCTAATCCTGGACCTATAGCTATTGCATGGTAATTCGAGTTTTCTGAATGAATCATAAGCTCCTCCAGGTTTATACAAATGGCTTCTGGTACAAATTCATGAACGATCTTAAAAAGAATTTCCGGAATGCAGACGCTTACCAACCCTGCACCGGATCTCATAGAAGCCGATGCTGCTAATAAAGCTGCACCAGCCATTTTATGGCTACCGGCTATTAATAAAACATGCCCGTTAGTATATTTATGTGCAAATTTTCTACGCGGTTTAAAAATAGATTTTATGTCAGATAATTCTAAAAAATTATATGGAAAGTTTTTCTCATGTTGATCTAAATAGTTTAGTCCAATAGAATTATAATTCCAATCCCCCGCACTTGCACCATTCTCTGGAAGGAGGAAAGATAATTTCGGAAATTCAAAACTCAACGTGTGCGTGGCGTTAATGCAATTTATAGTATCCGTTCTATCTGCAAACATGCCAGAAGGCATATCCACAGAGACTATAGGTTGATTGCTAGTATTGATTTTTTGAATGAGGGTAGACCATGGTTCCTCAAATTCTTTATTACACGCGTACCCTATTAACGCATCAATTATTATTATTGGATTCGTTGAGATAGTAAGCTGTGCAATTTCCTCTTCAGAAAGGGATTGTATTAAAATAGATTTTTTACTCTTCAGTCTTTTTAAATTAGCTTCAAAATCCAAATTTTTTTTCTCAGAAAAATTACACAAGAATACAGATACAACATACCCTTTTTCGTTCAATAATCTTGCAATAGCCAATCCGTCGGCACCATTATTCGTATTACCACTAAAAATATGAATAGGGATATTATGGTCAGGAAATTTTTCGCAAAACCAATTTGTAAATACATTGGAGGCGCGCTCCATCAATTCCAATGAACTAATGGATTCTTTTTCTAAAGTCATTAGATCAAATTCTTTTAGTTGGGCGACATTGGGAATAGGTATAGACATGCTTATTAATAATTATAAAAAATCAATAACAAAGATAAGGATCATCCATGCAATTTCGGACAACAAGATAAGCGGCTAAAAACCACCACAGGTATACACTTTAACAAACACTTATATATTTCTTTTATTCAACATGAAAGCTATGTTCATTATTAAGCATATTTTTGCGGCATGATTGAAAAGGTGGTGATACTTGATTTTGGGTCTCAGTTCACCCAACTCATTGCCAGGAGAGTACGAGAACTCAACATCTACTGTGAAATTTACCCCTACCACCATGCACTTGACTTAAAAGACCCTTCACTAAAAGCGGTCATTTTATCGGGGAGTCCTGCGTCGGTCAGAGATGAAAATCACCCGATGATAGATCTAAAGGCACTTATGGAAAGTACCCCTGTTTTGGCTATCTGTTACGGAGCCCAATTATTGGCAAATCAGTTGGATGGTATGGTATCTGCTTCCTCAAAAAGGGAGTATGGATTTTCAAGCCTAGAGCTTATCAAAGATGATCCGATTTGGGATAATGTGGAAAATAACTCTCAGGTATGGATGTCTCACAGCGATACTATAAGCCAATTACCGGATTCAGCGGAATTACTAGCTGTTTCACAAAATAAGGCTATAGCAGCGTTTAAATTAAATCCAGTTACCCATCCAGTTTACGCATTTCAATTTCATCCAGAGGTCGTCCACACGCTCTTCGGAAAACAGTTGTTATCAAATTTCTTACTGTCTATCTTAAAAATTAAAGCTGTCTGGACAGAGAGTTCTTATATTGATAATACTATTCAGGATATTCAAGAAAAGGTTGGGCAGGATAACGTGTTGTTAGCTATATCAGGTGGTGTCGATTCTTCAGTTGCGGCACTTTTAATGCAACGAGCGATAGGAGACCAGTTGCATTGCGTTTTTGTAGATAATGGTTTGTTGCGTAAGAATGAATTTGAAACTGTGTTGCATACCTACTCGGACCTTGGTTTGCAGATTCATGGAATAAATGCACAACTAGAATTTTATGATGCATTGAAACAAATTTCTGACCCCGAGCAAAAGAGAAAAATAATTGGTAAAACATTCATTGATGTTTTTGAACGGGAAGCAAAAAAAATAGGTGAGGTGAAATGGTTATGCCAAGGCACGATCTATCCTGACGTAATTGAATCCGTATCAGTGTATGGCCCTTCCGTAATGATAAAGTCTCACCATAATGTAGGTGGGCTCCCTGAAAAATTGAACTTAAAAATTATTGAACCGCTACGTTTATTATTTAAAGACGAAGTTAGGTTAGTAGGAAAAAAATTAGGTTTACCATCGATCATTTTAAATCGCCACCCATTTCCTGGACCAGGTTTAGCTATTCGAATTATTGGTGAGATTACAGAAGAAAATGTGCAACTGCTTCAGGATGCTGATGAAATTTATATCAATATATTGAAGCAGTCAGACTGGTATGATAAAATATGGCAGGCTGGAACAATACTTCTACCAATACATACCGTTGGTGTAATGGGCGATGAAAGAACTTATGAAAAAGTCATTGCACTTCGGGCCGTGACGTCTCATGATGGTATGACAGCCGAATTCAGTAAATTACCTCATGAAATCCTTTCCAAAATATCCGGAGAAATTATCAATAATGTAAAAGGAATTAACAGAGTTGTCTATGATATCAGTTCAAAACCACCTGCGACTATTGAGTGGGAATAACTTACTAGTTTATTTAGTATGTTGTGCGCTGCTAGGGTCCTGTGCTACTAGAAAGCCTGGTACGCAGTTTCCAAAAACCAAAAAAGAAACCAAAAAATCAGATGCCCGGTTGCCAAATAAAATTGATACAGTAGTATGGAACAAACCGACTACTAAATATCCGGACAAGAAAGATCCTGATAAATCAGACAAGACTAAAAAATCCTCCAGCGCAAAACCTAAAGAAGATTCTGTTTTTCGAATTGTAGCCTTATTTCCGTTTAAAACTGCTGAAGTTGATTCTAATCAGTCCAGATTAAATCCATCTAGTAAGCGTTTTATACAATTTTATGCCGGAATGAAGATGGCTATCCAGGAGTTGGCTTATCAATCAGATCGTAAAATTATATTAGATGTATATAATGAGTTGAATGGAGAGTCCAATATTAATCTACTAGAGAAATACTCTAAAGTGGCCCCAAGAATGATTATTGGACCGCATAAAATGGAGGCATTGAAAATAGTAGCCGAATGGGCCAAAAAAAATGAAAGCTATTTGATTAGTCCATGGGTAAGTAGTAATACCATCACAGAAAAGAACCCATACTATATTCAAGCAAAATCTGGTCTAAATGCACATTTTAAATTAATGAATGAGCA
>JALYPU010000158.1 GCA_030856215.1 Bacteroidota bacterium | reverse complement strand
CGTCATAGTAGTCGCCTTGGTAGTAGGAGTCCTGGTCTTTTTTTACGTACTTGGAAATCCAGCTAATTTTGAAGGAGGCGACAATACCAAACACCCTCTTCCTGGAAATTACCTGGGTATGATGTATAAAGGTGGTGTTTTAGTGCCCATTCTTATGGCGGTTATGATCATAGTGCTAAGCGTCATCATAGAGCGCTTTATTACATTAAATGTAGCTAGTGGCAAAGGGTCTATTCAGAGTTTCGTACGCAGAATAAAAGTCCTGCTTGATGGAGATAATGTAGACGAAGCTATAGCAGAATGCGACAAACAAAAAGGGTCAGTGGCTAATGTGATTCGAGAAGGACTTATCAAATACAAAGACATGGCAAACACACCTGGTTTGGATAAAGAACAAAAAGTATTAGCTATCCAAAAAGAAATTGAAGAATCCACCTCTCTGGAACTCCCAATGCTTGAAAAGAACTTAGTCATTCTGGCTACTATTTCTTCTGTAGCTACCTTGTTGGGACTTTTGGGTACGGTATTCGGTATGATCCGCGCCTTCTCAGCAATTGCGACGGCAGGAGCGCCTGATGCTGTAGCTTTATCTACGGGTATTGCAGAGGCACTTATCAATACAGCCTTAGGAATTTCAGCCTCTGCTGTAGCCATCATAGCCTACAACTATTTCACTACCAAAATTGATGGATTGACATATGGAATTGATGAAGCAGGTTTCAGCATTGCACAAACTTTTGCTTCCAAACATTAATTTTTTAGCCAATAGCTTATTATTATGCCAAAGGTTAAGATTCCCCGAAAGAGTACAGCCATAGATATGACAGCTATGTGTGACGTAGCTTTCTTATTACTGACTTTTTTCATTCTAACCACCAAATTCAGGCCTTCAGACGCGGTAGAGATTGACATCCCTTCTTCAACGGCACAAATCCCCATTCCGGATAAGGATATAATGATGTTTCAAATTGCTCCGGATGGAAAGTTATTTTTTGGTTTGGATGATCAAATTACCCGCCTAAAACTATTGGACAGATTATCTTCTCATTATAGTGTTCCATTTTCTGAGAAACAAAAGGAGGCCTTTAAACTAGTAGAGACCTGGGGTATGGATATCAGAGAATTGCCTGCATTCTTGGATAAGGATGCCAATGAAAGGGCCCATCACAAACATCCCGGCTTAAAAATAGACACTACAGGAGGTGAAACACAAGTGGAAGATTTAATTCTTTTTTCAAGACAAGCGAATAATAATCTTCGCATTGCCATAAAAGGCGACAAGACGACCCAATATAAATCATTTGATAAATTGATTCAAGCACTGCAAAACAGGAAGGTGAATAAATTTAATATCATTACCTCGGCTAGACAAGCGAAGGAATAAACTTAATTTAATAAGCACATTTCAAATCAATAATTGACTCATGGCTGAAATGAATGTCCCCGAATCAGGGGCGAAAAAAGGACATAAAAAGAAACGGTCAAAAAAAGCATCTACCCGGGTGGATCTTACGGCTATGGTGGATCTTGGCTTTTTACTCATAACGTTCTTCATGTTGGCGACCACGTTCAATAAACCCAAAACTATGGAGGTAAATAAACCAGCTAAAGAGGATGAACCTGATAAAAAAGACGAACCACCTATCAAAATGTCTAAGACGGTCACTTTTATGATGGGTGATAATAATAAAGTGTATTGGTATGTTTCTCCGGATGAAATTGACGCAAACACCCAACTCCAACTTGATAGTGTGGATTACAGTCCTACAGGCATTCGTAAGATCATCCAACGAAGGCAACGGGAGGTTCAGGAGCAATGGGGCAATAAAGACGATCTTTTTATTATGCTCAAACCATTACCTAATTCCAATCTAAAAAATACCGTAGATATTCTTGATGAAATGACCATAAATGGTGTCAAGCGCTATGCCATTTTGGAACCTAATGATCCGATTGATTCTTTGGTAGCCCTTAAAATAGGACAATCCAGGAAATAATCCAATGGTTTAGCATACAGTTATAGAGGTTACGCGTTATTATAAGTAGATCAAGTTAATAAATCAGCAAACTTTTTGAAATATTTTAATCGAAATATTTGTTGATAGAATAGATGAACCATAAACAATAATTCAATGGAAAACAAAGCTGCATTAAATCTCTCTCTGGATGACATTATCTTCGAGAATCGGAATAAAACTTATGGGGCTTACCTGCTGAGAAAATTATATGACAAGCATATGACTCGGGCTGCCTTAATAGGAATTATCTTCTTTGTTTTAGCTATTTGTACGCCAATGATCATACGAGCGGTCAAAGGGATGTTACCCGATGATAAAGATAAATTGTCTATGACGGAAATCACACTGGCTGAACCCCCACCAATTGATCCTAAAAGGCCACCGCCGCCTCCTCCACCTAAGGTAGAGCCGCCACCTATAAAAGACCAGATCAAATTTGTTCCACCCAAAGTCATGAAAGATGAAGAGGTAAAAGAAGAGGAACCACCACCTCCCACTGTGGAAGAAATAAAGGATAAAGAAATTTCGACAGAGACTAAGAAAGGTGATGAAGATGGCATAGATGCGTCTCTACTTGAGCCGCCTCCAGTAGTGGAAGAAGCTCCTAAAGAAGAAGTACCGTTTACTTATGTAGAACAAATGCCAGAATTTCCTAATGGACAGGCTGCCTTATTAAAATATATTCAAAGTAATTTGAAATATCCTGCTATTGCCAGGGAGAATGGCATCGAAGGAACTGTAGTGGTACAGTTTGTAGTAACCAAAGATGGAGACATTCAAAAAGTAACTGTTGCCCGGGGAATTGGAGGAGGATGTGACGAAGAAGCCCTCAGAGTGGTTCGTTCCATGCCGAATTGGAGGCCTGGTAAACACAATGGACGAGCAGTTCCAGTTAGTTTTACACTACCGATCCGTTTCAAACTGGAGGGATAGTGGATGTCTTTCAACAGACATTTAGAATACTCCTTAGTTGTGCATATATTGGAGTTGGGTTTTTCATTTTATTTAAAAAAGTATTAGCCACTTTCCCCTGGGATGAGATATTAGGCGCACTATTTATTGCGTACGGAGCGTTTCGACTGTATCGTGCGATTAGAACAAACATATAGTTTTGAAAACATAGAGCCGGTGATTTTTTCCGGATTCTTTAGTTTATTTCGGCAATCGAATTATAGATAAAACTCACACAAAATTAAAGTGATTTTTAACCATGAAAACGATCTTTAATGATTAAAAAAGGTAGCAGTTTATCCAATCTCCAATTTAAATGCCAATGGGTTATGGTAACTACCCTGACTTTTTTAATAATGAGTGCGTGTAAAAAAAATACCCAACATCCAAGTAGTCCTACGCTTGGAGAAGTAAATATTCTAGCCGATATTTCATTACAAAATATATTGAGTCAAGAAGAAGATATTTTTGAGCGGAATTATAAATACGCTCAAGTAAATATAACCTATGAAACCGAACACCAAATCCTAAAATCTTTTCTACAGGACAGTGCCGAACAAATTATTTGTGCCAGAAAATTGAATGATAAAGAGACAAGGTTTTTAGAAGAGCGGAAGTTAATTCCCAGGCATTATATATTGGGGACAACAGCTATCGCATTTATTAATAATTTATCTGATCAGGATACTTCATATACCTACGAGGAAATACATGAAATCATTCGAACTGGAAGGAAAGATATTCAAGCTGTGGTAATAGAACACGCTCAATCAGGAATTGCAAGAATGATATTAAATGATCTGGGAATGGAACAGTTTCCATCTCACGTGTATGCGAAAGGATCCAAGGAAGAAGTCATTAACTACGTGCGACAAAACCAAGGATCTTTGGGGCTCATCGATTGGTCTTCTATTTCAGACTCGGATGATCCTCAGGCCACTGCATTATTGAAGGATATTCGGCTTCTCGCCATCAGCAGGCCAAAAGACTCCATCCAGTATGGCTTTGTTCATCCCTATCAATATAATCTTCAGGATAAGCGTTATCCTTATACTAGGGATATCTACTATATAAGCCGGAGCGGCAAATCAGACTTAGGCTTAGGCTTTGCCTCCTTTATTGCCGGAGAAATTGGTCAAAAGATCATTTTAAAAGCGGGATTACTGCCGGCCTATCAGTCTGAACGTTGGATTGAACTGATAAACCGGGATGTGAGAGTTGAAAAATAGTAAAATTTAATTAATAGATTCTTAACTAGCTTGACTGAACGATGAGCCTCTAAATTATGTCAAAGTGATAAGCCCTTTGGCTTAAGAACTAAAAACGAATAAATTAGTACCATGAAATCGCTTATTTTTGCGCACTTCTTTGAAAAAATAATTACTATGAAAATAAAACAATTCATCAGTTTGGTTTGCATCTGTATAAGCATGAATGCATTGTTTGGACAGTCTCTATCAGAGGGCCTAAAACAAATCGAGAACGAGAATTACAATGCAGCTATTTTGACATTTAGCAGTCTCAATGTTAGAGACCCAAAGAATCCAATCTACCCTTATTATATAGGCGAGATTAAGTATTTGTTGGAAGAGAATCAAGCTGCCCGAGACGCTTACAATCTCGGTCTGGCTATCTCTCAAAAATGCGATGAATGCCGGGTTGGATTAGCTAAATTAGACTTGGATGCCGGTTTAGTCGGAGAAGCAAAAAAGCATATTGATGCTGCCCTCAAGGGCAACAACAAAAACCATAAGCTCATAGCCTTGGTAGGGAAGACCTATTTGACCAGTAAAAAACCCAATCCTGATCAAGCGATTGAATATTTAGGAAGAGCCAGAGATTTGGATCCAAAGATCGCTTCCTATTGGGCAAATCTTGGAGATGCTTATAGAATGAAGGGAGATTTTGGAAATGCTATGACGAGCTATGAAACAGCGGTAGAAAAAAATAAAAATAATGTGGAGGCGTACATAAGTATGGCAAAGATCTGGTCTGCGAGTAAACAGACAGATCTGGCCATTGAAAAATTAGAACAAGCCATTAAACTGGCTCCTGATTATGCACCAACTTACAAAGACTTATATGAGCTATATATACGATCCGGCAAGCTGGATAAAGTAATTCCGATTTTAGAGAAATATGTTAGCCTTTCTGGGTCAGATGTTGATGCGAAAGTTCGATTGGTCAAATTCTTAACTTTTCAAGCAAAGGATTTTGATAGAGCGATAATAGAAGGTCTAGAAGTCATAGCGACAAATCCGGAACAATATACAATTCATCGATGGTTAGCGTGGTCTTACGGGGAAACAGGCAAATACCAGGAATCTTTTGATCAAAGTAAGCTATTGTTTGAAGCTATTGATCGCGATCCAACACGAAAATCATTTTCTTCAGATTATGAATATTATGCTAAAGCATCTTCAAAAATTGGCCAATTAGAAGTAGCCGAACAGATGTATGCAAGGCTTATAGAAAAGGATACCACCAGGGCTGGTGAAATATATGGCTTATTGGCCAAAGGTTATTATGACAGCAAAAATTATTTGAAGGCCATCGAATGGTACCGAAAGAAAGAAAGTTCCCAGTCGATCAGTAATACGGATCAATATTTTATGGGATTGGCTTTATACTATACCGATCATTATCATGCTGCCGATAGCAGTTTTGCAAAAGTGTTGGAGTTAACACCAAATTTTCCAAACGGTTGGTTATTTCGTGCAAGAGTAGCAAATGCAATTGATTCCAACCAGGTTCAATTTTTAGCGAAACCTTTTTATGAGAAATTTGTAGAGCTTGCTTCTATAGATCCTACTAAAAACAAAAATCAATTGATAGAGTCTTATCTATATCTAGGTTATTATCAAGTACAACAAAACGATAACAGAGGAGCCAAATCGACATTCGAATTGGTCACCGCCTTGGACCCGACAAATAAAACTGCAGTGGAGTATCTAGCTATCCTTAATAAAGGGAAGCAGTGAATACGGTAATCCATATTCAATTATCTGTATTTTAATAGCAACTTAAAAAATCAAAAAATAATTTTGAATTAAGTTATCGAGGTTAATAGTAATTCAAGATTGGTATACCGGATACTAAATCGTTGGCTTAAATATTCATTCGTGAGACATCCTTTGTACGTATAGATACCATTTCTCAGGCCTTTGTGTTGGAAGAGTATTTGTTCGATACTGCCTTCTTCTCCGGCTTGCTGAATGATAGGCGTTATAATATTACTGACACCTATGGAAGCAGTTCTGGAGACTTTAGACGCGATGTTGGGAACTCCGTAGTGAATCACTCCATGAATAAGACGAGTAGGATTATCGTGGTTGGTGACTTCACTCGTTTCAAAGCAACCGCCCTGGTCGACACTGACGTCGATAATAACAGAACCAGGTCGCATTTTCATTACCATTTCTTCGGTAACAATAACGGGTGTTCGCCCGGTTTTAGAGTGAACAGCACCGATGGCCACATCCGCGCCTAACAGTTGTTGGGCTAACGTCAACGGATTTAAGGAGGATGTATAAAGTTGCCTGCCTATTCGGTTTTGTAGTCTTATCAGTCGATGAATATTATCATCAAAAATGCGGACGGTAGCACCCAAGGCCACTGCTGCACGAGTGGCATATTCAGCAACCACACCAGCTCCCAAAATGACGACTTTAGCGGGAGGAACTCCAGATATCCCACCTAGCAATACTCCCTTTCCGTGTTTGGAATTACACAGGAGTTCTGCAGCCGTATGAATTACGGCTATACCCGCTATTTCACTCATAATTCGCACAATAGGAAAAGATCCATCATCAGATTGGAGATATTCCATGGCAAAGGCAGTAATCCGTTTCTGACGGAGCGCTTGTATGTAATCGGCCGTGATAACTGGCAGATGGAGCGGCGAGATAAGGATTTGCCCGGGTTTACACATGGCGATTTCTTCCAGGGTGGGCGGGGCCACTTTGATGACTATGTCACATTGAAAGACGGTATCCCGATCATGTGCGATGATAGCCCCAGCTTCGTTGTACTCATAATCTGAAAAATTTGATTTTTCACCTGCTCTGGATTCTACGATAACTTCATGCCCTCTTGCAACCAGGTTATGCACAGAATGAGGCACCAGCGCGACACGGTTTTCTTGTAATGTGTTTTCACGAGGGATACCAATACGGAGATTAGACTTGGCTTTAGCCAGCTCTATCATCTCAGTTTTGGGCTGTAGTCGCGATTCAGTTTCAGTAAAATAGATAGGGTCTGGCATAATCAGGCTTTCAAGGTATAACTTCTTTGGTTTTTATCCAAAACTTCTATGTTGATTTCTGCAATTTCATCAGTTTGCAGAATCGGTCGAACCAACTCAGGCCATTCTAATATGCACAGAAAAGCAGACCTGAAATGGTCCTCTATGGCCACGTTGATGGCTTGGTCCAGAGTTTCCAGTCGATAAAGATCCATATGGTAGATTCCCTTAATCTTCCAGGGATTTTCAGGAATTGAATATTGTTGTATAATGGAAAAGGTAGGACTACTTGCTAAGTCCTGACTTTTTAAAGTATGGACGATTGCTTTAATGAGGCTGGTTTTACCAGAACCCATCGCTCCATGAACGAACCAGATCTTTTTATGATGAAGCTGGTCCAAAATCATGGGAGCATATTTTGAAAGCTCTTTTTCCCCGCTTATAAATTGGTTAGTTTCACTCATTTTCCGCTGCAAAAGTCCAATTTTTTTTGGTTTCATTCATAAAGATTTTTTTCTATAAAAATTATTCATAATTAAGGGTTTACCTCTGAAAAAGGCTATATTTTATACCCCTTTTTTTGTATCTTTGCAGCCTATTTTAGGCAACAATTTATGAGTCAACAAAGCGGAGAATACAGCGCCAGTTCCATTCAGGCATTAGAAGGTTTAGAAGCGGTACGAAGACGGCCGGGAATGTATATTGGTAGCACGGATACCAAGGGATTACATCATTTAGTGTGGGAAGTCGTGGATAATTCCATTGACGAACACCTGGCAGGGCATTGCACGCACATCCAGGTAACCATTTTACCAGACAATTCCATTAGTGTCAGTGACAACGGAAGAGGTATACCGGTTGACATGCACCAAAAACTAAAAAAGTCCGCGCTTGAAGTGGTTATGACGGTCCTGCATGCGGGTGGAAAGTTTGATAAAGATTCCTACAAGGTATCCGGTGGTTTGCACGGGGTAGGTGTTTCCTGTGTGAATGCACTTTCCTCCTATGTTCGTGCAGAAGTAGATCGCGACGGTAAGACGTATATGCAGGAATACGAACGAGGAAAACCAAGGGAAGATGTAAAGCAAATTGGGGTGACCAGTAGCCGTGGAACAAAAATTACGTTTAAACCGGATTTTGAAATTTTTGAGACACTGGAGTACGATTATGATACACTTGCCCATAGGTTAAAAGAATTATCGTTCCTAAACAGCGGTCTATACATATACCTTAAGGATGAACGTAAAGCGGAAGACAATAATGAACTTTTTTTCTCTGAAGGTGGCTTAAACGAGTTTGTGTTATATCTGGATCAGAGCCGCACACCTATTACAGAAAAACCAATCTATGTAAAAGGAAAGGAGGAGAATGTAGAGGTTGAAATGGCCTTACAATACAATACTGGCTTCCAGGAAAATGTATATTCTTATGTGAATAATATTAGCACGAAGGATGGAGGAACGCATGTAAACGGTTTTCGCAGAGCTTTAGCGAGGGTCTTTAAGCAATATGGAGATGATAATGGCTTGTATGCCAAACTTAAAATTGAGATTAGCGGCGAAGATTTTAGAGAGGGTTTGACAGGAATTATTTCTGTAAAAGTTCCTGAACCGCAGTTCAAAGGACAGACGAAAGGGGAGTTAGGAAATTCTGAAGTAGTGGGTATTGTGTCTCGAATTGTAGGGGAGGCTCTCACAGCCTACCTCGAAGAGAATCCTAAGGAAGCAAGGAGGATTGTAGATAAAGTAATTTTAGCAGCAACCGCTCGGGAAGCAGCTCGGAAAGCCCGGGATTTAGTGCAGCGGAAGAATATTCTTACCGGAAGTGGCTTGCCGGGAAAATTGGCAGACTGTACGTCAAGGAGTCCGGCAGAATCTGAAATATTCCTGGTGGAAGGGGACTCAGCGGGCGGTACCGCTAAACAAGGTCGCAATAGGTTCTTTCAAGCTATTTTACCCCTCCGTGGAAAAATTCTGAACGTGGAAAAGGCCTTAGAATATAAAATTTATGAAAACGAAGAGATCAAGAATATTTTTACCGCATTGGGGGTCCATATTTATGAGAATGAAGAAGGCAAGCGAAAGCTGAACATAGAAAAGTTGAGGTATCATAAAATTGTCATCATGTGCGACGCCGACGTAGACGGTAGCCATATTACGACATTGATATTGACCTTTTTCTTTCGCTATATGCTTGAATTGATAGAGAATGGGCATATCTATATAGCCAGTCCTCCCTTGTATTTAGTCAAAAAAGGAAAAGAACAGAAGTACGCCTGGACAGATGAACAGCGAAAAGAATTTGCTATTGAAATTGGCAAAGGAAAAGAAGATGGCGTTCACTTCCAGCGTTATAAAGGATTGGGTGAAATGAATGCGGAGCAATTATGGGAAACCACTATGGATCCAGAGCGTCGAAGCCTAAAACAAGTTATCATTGACAATGAAATGGTAGCCAATGAAAATTTTTCCATGTTGATGGGAGATGAAGTTCCTCCGCGCAGAGCGTATATTGAAGCGCATGCGGTGTATGCAAAAATCGATATTTAAATCAGGCTACTGATCTTTTAATAGTTCCTGGATACTTTTATCCAGGCTTACTAATTTATTTCTGTATGATCGAATTTTATTGTTCTCAGCCAGGTAACACGGACTGACACCAATTTTTATCGTTCCCCATACATGGATTTTTCTAGGGTCGACGACATTTTTTAGCACACCTTCGTCCACCTCATGGCCTTCATATTCTGAAGTCCGAAAGGTATAGCTCACATCCGCATTAAACGCTTTATAACGCATGTCAATTCCAGTTACGATGGTACCAACCAGTGGTTTAATATATCGAAGGGTATGTTCATTATCCTTACGATTATAAAATAAAGGCCCTTGCAATAATCCATTGTGGGCAACAAATCTGCCTCGGAATTGTGTATACATCCTGAAACTGAACGATTGATTATAAAATTTAGGGTTAGGGTCTAAGTAATAAGTTGCAAAAGCATTTTTCGAAACAATGATACTCATTTGATTGATGATATCATTCAGAATAGCAATGGTTTCTACATTTAATTTAAAACTCGAATCAATTTTTTTCTCTACAGGGGTTTGAGCCTCTTTGCTCCAGGTACTAATGTCTTTTTTTGATTCTGTTTTAGTTTGTTTGTAATTGGCTTTAATAAGTTCTTCGATAATCTTTTGTTTAAACGCCGCTACTTTTTTCTTAATGGGTAAATCATCATCAACATCCCCAATGACTTTTTTTATCACAGCTTTTACTTTATCGTTCACAGGATAATCGTCAGGTTTATAAATCAGTTTTAAATAATATTCTTCCAGGTTTAAACTGTCTTCTTGAATTTTTAGGCTATTGGGATTAACACCACCTGAAGGAAATAAAGCGGATCTGCCATCATAGGGTACCAGGTAATAATCGTTTTGATGATTCAGGTTGAATAAATTAAATTGAATGCCCGCTTCAAAATCATTGAACACCGATCCGGCATTTAGCTGAAAACCGAGTAATGTATTCATCCATTGAAAAATGTTATAGTTACTGTAGTTCTTTGTGCTATAATTTTTACGTTTTAAGGGAATATTTCTTTTGGTTACCCATTTATTCAGCATCAATAAATCATATTTTAATAAATAATTAAAAACCGGGATGTTACGGTTTAAGCCGATTTGATTTTTCCATCCTTGAGGATCAGGAGCTTCCTTATTCAGATTTCGGTGATACCATCGCTGTAAACTTTCAGCGGCTGGTCCACCAACCAATCCAAGTTGCAGTTGTGTCTCCATGCGGGCAAACGTATTTCCCCCTAATCGAATAGGCTTTCGAATATCGCTGATGCGTCCCATGGCGAGATATTGATACGATGCGTATGGTCGGTCCTGCGTGATAATAGTATCTGCTCGAAGATTATCCGGAGTGTAATAGATTAAGTTGGCTTCAAAATGTTGAAAGTCCCTGAAATAGGATTCATCTAAATTATTGTAATTGATGTCTAACGGTTGTTCGCCAAATTTTGGAATAGATTGTGGCCTGTTGAAGCCAATAAAAAAGGGTATGGCAAATCGCAACCTGTCAGTGATTACTTTAATTCGGATTCCAGTGGTAAAGTCGTTGTCAGATTTGATTCCGATAAACTTACCAAATACATCGTTGTCTGTCGCTATTTCAATATGCTTTACCGGGTCTGGTGAGATTTCGAGATATTTAAATAACGCGGTATCTTTTTGGGAATACATATTCATGACACCAAAAGTCATCATTCCTATGAATACAAATTTCATTGAGTGGATAGAAGATTGCATATTTCTTGAAGTTTAGGGTAAACAGACTTGATTTTTTTAATAATCTCACTACTTGACCTTTCGGACAATTCCCAGGCTAATGGCAAGACGAGAGGCTTCGAGCTATCCTCAGGTTCATTAATCCAGGGAAGTACAATTTCAAAACTTTTTTCTACACCCATTATTTGGGTATCATTCATAAAAGTATTTTTTGTAGTATAATTATATGCACTCCTTACATTTAGTATAGTAGTTAAAGGAGCTACTAATTGACTTTGATATTTTTCAACCGTATCTCTTGAACTATCATTGCTAATAATAATAGTATAAAGTCTAAATTTATTGGGGAATGAATCCAAAATTATTTTATTCAATCTATGAATAAATTGTTCCGCTAAAAAGAACCCATAATTATCGAAGTACCCGGCATCTACTACATGTCCATTATACGGAATATAGCCAGCGGGGTTCACCATAGGAAAGCGGGAACCGTTTTGTATTGCCTGACCAAAGCTCATGGAAGTATCTATTTTAATCAATGGGGCGGCAATATTCAGACTGTCGATTTTAGTTTCAAATGTAAAGTCAGTTATATATAGCGGCATTCCATCATCAACCCGAGTAGTTGGAATAACGTAAAAGGGCATGGCAAAATCTTTTTGTTGAAGAAAAGAAATACATTCTTCGGCAAATGGATTTTTGTCCGCCTGATTAAAATAGTGTCCTATTCTATGTTCCCATAATTTAAGACTACTGTAGCCCCTTCCTTTTTTTATTACACCAGAGATTATGGGAAAGCCACCTACCCAAATATCTCTCCCCAAATAATGAAATAATGGGAGGGATAAATAGTCTTCTTTAAATACATCTTCTAGTTTCGTTTTATTTTCTTTTAGGAGGTTTTTTGATTGTGCATAGCGCTCTGTTAAATATATACCAAAACCATACAAACTTCCTGAAGCACCTGTAAGCATGAGTGTATGTTTAGAAAATGTTTGATTGCTCAAAGAATCTAGTTTTTTCATGACTTCATACGTCCATAATGCTGCACGGCTTCCACCACCTTGTCCCAAAACAATGAACAAGGGTACGGTTTTTCCACTGTCTGGCAATATTTCCTTTCTTTGATTCAACCATGTGTGAAATTTGGAATTAAATGAATCCAATTTTAAATTAACAGATCGATTCCTTACTATGGTGTGATAATTACGTTGTTCTTCTTTAAACAGGGCAACAGAAATTATTATAAAACCAAACAATAAAGATGGCCATATTTTATTTTTAAATATAAAATGGATAACAATTAAGTAGAATATGCAAGCGATAAATAAAATATGCAAATGATCGAGGGCGGAAAGTGTGACAAGATTATTAATTATCCAATCCAACGGTATTAGATTGCCAATAAAAAAGAAAAACGTAACTATAAAGCCGGCATATCGTATGTAAAGTTGGAGTGGATTAAAATGAGTGAGTGGGTTGTTAGTATGATTTATCAGTGTTCTGTTATTTTTTCTTTCATAGAATTTTAAAATACCTAAAAATATTATGATACCATTGATTGATAGAAGTAACACTAACCATAGACGGGGTGCTAACTCTGTGTTTAAGTAATAGTATATTGCTGAAATTATAAGACATATCAGCGCTATCACGCCAAATAGAACATCTTCCCTGATTTTAATACCCCAATATTTTTCACGAAGTGGATTGGTAAGATACGTAAAACCAAAAAAGACACCTTCCAATAAGATAAAACTAAACCATCTATTATTTAATAGAAAGTTAATAAACGAATCATTGGAATCATAATAAATATTGTAATTGGCAAAACCGATCATAAAGAAAAAAAGGAACACTTGCATGCCGGTAAATCGGTGCAGGATTCGTGTTAACCTAAGCAGTCGATTGGTTCTATTAATTTTTTCTATTGAAATTTTATAGTCTTGTCCATAGGTATTTATAGAATCTATAAGTAAAGGGGTACTTAATTCGTAAGATTTAAGCTTTATATTCTTATGAAAGTTTCGAAAGTAATCCACTATGTCCTTCAGTATCCTCAGTACTATATTTGTATCGTTACCACTTGATTCCGGATGTTTTTCTAGAAATTTATAGGAATATTCTTTGGGCATAGCCCAAAAGTATAATGCTAACAAAAGCATCAAAAAACCGAGTATTATAAGTATTTGAAAGATAAACCCATAAATGCCTTTTTCAAGGAAGCCTACTAGAATGTCCTGTCCTTGTGACATTCCGGTGAACATTATAAGGAAAAACACCAATGGAATTAATAATACGCGAATACTTTTAAGATAGTTGAGCAAAAAGTCCAGGGTGCTCATAGATCCAAAATGGTGAATGATCTGGGAAATGGTTTCGTTTTTATTGGCATCGTCTAGCTTGGTGATCACACTTTCACGCGACGAACTCTCTATACTTTTCTCGTATAGATTATTTAGGGTAAATGCCATAACATTTATAATTTGGAAGGTTAGAGGAGGCTAATCGAGGGCGACTACCAATCGCTAATTTATACCTTAGGTCCAGGATTTCCAAGTTTTTTTAGCTAATTTTCTTTATTTACCAAAGTATTTTGTTTTTAATTCTAAGGCTTTCATCTTTGCAGTTTATTACAAACTATATGTCACAGACCCAGGAGGATGTTTTTAAGAAATTAGTCAGTCACTGTAAAGAATACGGATTCATATTTGCTTCATCAGAAATTTATGATGGATTAAGTGCCGTTTATGATTACGGGCCTTATGGTGTGGAGCTTAAAAATAACATCAAAAGCTATTGGTGGAAGTCCATGGTGCAAATGCATGAGAACATAGTCGGTTTGGATTCTGCGATTTTTATGCATCCGAAAATTTGGAAAGCATCTGGGCACGTTGATGCTTTTAATGATCCACTTATTGATAATAAAGATAGTAAAAAGAGATATCGCGCGGATCAGTTGATTGAAGATGCGGTCGCTAAATTGCAAGGGAAGGCCGAAAAAGAAATTGAAAAAGCGCAAAACCGATTTGGCGAAAATTTTGACAAAGAATTATACCGAAACACGAATCCACGAGTCGTTGAATACCTCGGAAAAGCAACTAAGGCTTCAGAAACCATGATAAAAGCGCTAGCTGAGGGTGACATGGACACCTTAAAAATTTTAATTGTCGAATTAGAAATTACTGATCCGGATACTGGCTCTAGAAATTGGACAGACGTCCGGCAATTCAATTTAATGTTTCATACCCAGCTAGGCAATATAGCCGGTGAGGAAGAAAAATTATACTTGAGGCCTGAAACGGCTCAGGGTATTTTTGTAAACTTTCTTAATGTGCAAAAAACAACCCGCCAGAAAATTCCATTTGGCATCGCACAAATCGGCAAGGCTTTTCGTAACGAAATTGTTGCACGCCAGTTTATTTTTCGTATGCGAGAATTTGAGCAAATGGAAATGCAATTTTTTGTAAAACCGGGTGAAGAATTGAAGTGGTATGAATACTGGAAGGAATTCCGTATGAAATGGCATAAGGCTTTAGGAACTTCCGATGACAAATTGAATTTCCACAATCACGAAAATTTAGCGCATTATGCAAATGCAGCTGTAGATATTCAGTATAAATTTCCATTTGGTTTTAAAGAATTGGAAGGAATTCACAGTCGAACTAATTTTGATTTAAATAGTCACCAGGAACTTTCAGGAAAGAAATTACAATATTTTGATCCGGAGCAAAATGAAAATTATGTCCCATATGTGGTAGAGACTTCCATCGGATGTGACCGTATGTTTTTAGCCATGATATCTGAAGCTTACACAGAGGAAATGGTCCCGGATGCGGAGGGTGGTGAATCGCAACGAGTGGTATTAAAATTTCATCCTTGCCTGGCTCCGATAAAATGTGCGGTATTACCGCTACTAAAAAATAAACCGGAACTTGTCGACAAAGCAAAAGCTATTTTTAATGAATTAAAATATTCTTTTACCTGTCAATATGATGATAAGGATGCCATTGGTCGAAGATATCGTCGGCAGGATGCCATAGGTACTCCATTCTGTGTCACTATAGACTTTGAAAGTCTGGAAAATGATACGGTGACGCTTAGAGAGAGAGATAGCCTAGAACAAATACGGTTGCCGATTTCAAAGTTGGAAGAAGTGATTACAGAAAAAATAAATTGGAAGAAATTATTTAGTGTATAACTGATGGAGTTGAGACATTCCGTTCTTAGAGTCAAAGGATTGAATATGTTTTTTACCTTTTTTTACTAATTCCGTTCTCAACGAATCTTGAACTGCCATATTTTGAAGGGTATCTGCAAATACTTCTACATTTAGCGTATCCATAAATATACCTCCAGGCCCAGCGGCTTCCTGCACGGACGTATGGTGATGACCTATTACAGGGATACCCGAATGAAGTGCTTCTACAGCCGGTAATCCAAATCCTTCATACAAGGATGGATAAATTAGCGCTGAAGACATTCTGTAAATAATCGCGAGCTCTTGAGTATTCACATAAGGTATGAAGTATATGGATTTTTGTAATTGCATATTGATACTCAATGCCTGAAAAGATTCGAATGTCGCCCCGGTTCCAATAAATAGTATCGGCATTCTTTGGTTGGTAGGAATTTTACTATAAGCATGTAATATGCTTTGTTGATTTTTACGCTGATTAAAGCTGCTTACACAAACAAAAAAATTATCAGGAAGTATAAATTTTCTCCTGACGTCATCTTTATCTTGTTGAGTATATCCTTGACTAAATTCCTCTTGCATATTTTGATAAATGACAACAATTTTATCAATGGGTGCATGGTACGTTTGTATGAGATCCCTTTTAGTCGTTTCGCTAATGGCAATTATAAAATCTGCACGCTCTATTGCAAATTTAGTTTTTAAATCATAGGTCAATCGGTCGATAGGGCGATAATCCTGAGGTCGGTATTTGAAGATAACATCATGAATGGTGACTATTCGGGTTAGGTTTTTCCGGATTTTTTGAATTGGTAATTCATTGCTCAAGCCATGTAATACCGCATTTTCTGTAGTTTGGTTTTCAAGTGCCACGCTGCGGTTCCAGGATAAAAAATTGGGGTACGTTTTCGTTTTGAATTGCGCAGAGGAAGGGATTAAATTAGAATAGGCACTTGCATAGTTTCCGGGTTTTAATAAGGTCAACTCTTGTTGCGGATAATTTTCATGATAGTTGTGACAAAGCCAGCGAGAATAATTTCCCAGACCCGTCTTATTATAAAAATATCGTTTGGCATCATAGTATATCTGCATAAGTATAAAATAGGATTCAATTTCTTTTATTCAAAAAATTTCTAAAAAAATATTAAAAAATTATTCACTACTTGCTACATTTTGCTCTTAACTATTTGAGAGTATCAGAAACGAATCTTACATCAACTTACTATTGAATGCTTTGGTTATAAAATTAATTTACTCTTCCGTGTCTTTTGAGTGTGCTTTGTAGTCAGTAGCTAATTTTTGTTGTATATCAGGTGTGACCGGAGCATATTCAGCCATTTTCATAGAGAATTTAGCCCGACCTTGACTTAAAGAACGGAGTGCCGATGAATAATTATGCATTTCAGATAAGGGAACCTTTGCTTTTACTTTTTGATAATGACCATCTGAATCCATTCCCATAATAATGGCTCTGCGGGTCTGTAAATCACCCATGACATCACCCATTACGGTATCTGAACATAGTATTTCCAAATCATATACCGGTTCCAGAATTTGAGCGCCCGCATGCGCAAAGGCTTCTTTAAAAGCCATCGTCCCCGCAATCTGAAACGCCATATCATTACTGTCAACCGGATGCATTTTACCATCAAATATGGATACCCTGATATCTGTGCAATACGAACCGGTAAGTGGTCCTTCGATCATTTTGTTCATGACCCCTTTTTTAATCGCATTTGAAAATTTAGCATCAATCGATCCGCCCACGATACACCAATAAAATGCAAGCTTTCCTCCCCAGGCCAGCTCCTCATATTCTTTGTTTCTCACATTCAAACCAGCTGGATCTGGCATACCTTCATGGAAAGGTTCTATCCGCATATGAACTTCTCCAAACTGCCCAGCTCCACCCGATTGTTTTTTGTGACGATAAGAAGTATCGGAGGCTTTGGTTATGGTTTCTAAATAAGGAATTTTGGGTTTGATAAATTCTATATGGAGATTATTAAATTTTTCAATTCGGTATTTAATAATATCCAAATGCATTTGACCTTGGCCGTTAATTAAATTCTGTCTTAAACGGGCAGATTGTTCATAAATAAGGGTTGGATCTTCTTCTTGAATATCGTGAATAGCTTTAATTAATTTTTCCAGGTCATTTTTATTTTCAGTTTGGAATGCGGTTCGAATTCTTGGCTCTGGAAAAGGTATGGGTTCAATCTCAACGTCTATACCCTTTGAACTTAAGGTATTATTCGTATGGGAGTCTTTTAGTTTGACGGCTACCCCAAGATCTCCGGCCACCAGCTCAGCGACAGCATCGCGGCTTTTGCCATTGGAAACAAAGATCTGATTGATTCTTTCATAGGCTCGATTGGAGGAATTTATTAATTCATCACCACTTTTGATCTTACCAGAAAATACTTTAAAATAAGAGACTCGTCCTACTTTAGGTTCGGTCATAGTTTTATAAATAAAAATAGTGGTGGGTCCCGAAACATTTACTTTTAGTTCTCCTTTTTTCAGTTTCGCATCAGGTCGATCTGCGGGTGAAGGACAAACGTCATTGATAAATCCCATAATGCGGCCGCTACCCATATTTTTTATGGCCGCTGCACAGAAAACAGGGAATAACGATTGTTTGGCAATACCTTTTCTTAAACCATCAGCCAATTCAGATTCATCCAACGTACCTGTTTCAAAAAAATGTTCCATCAAGCTGTCATCATTTTCTGCGGCTGCTTCGACGATAACATTGTGCATTTTTTGTGCCCGATCCATTTCAGCAGCGGGGATTTCTTTTTTTGTGGGCTTGCCACCATCTGCAGGAAATTCATACATCACCATTCGCAAGGCATCTATAATGGCGTTAAAATTTTTACCTGGATTTAATGGATATTGAAAAGGGATGAGCTTTGGTCCAAACCGGGAGATTGCTTGTTCTAGCGTATTGTCAAAATCAGCTTTTTCGTGGTCGCATTGGTTGATAACCATAATACCTGGAAGCTGTAGTTTTTCTTTGTATTCCCAAATCAATTCAGTGCCTACCTCCACGCCATGGGCAGCGTTGAGCATCAGAACGCCTAGATCAGCCACTTTCATGGAAGATAAAATCTCTCCTACAAAATCATCGGATCCCGGTGTATCGATGATATTTATTTTTGAATCTTTCCAGCTGACATGCATTAGTTTAGAAAAGAGACTTTGTCTCCGTTCTTGTTCAATATCTGAAAAATCGGACACGGTATTTTCGGCATCAACACTTCCCCGGCGGGTAATAGCTTTGGCTTCGTAGAGCATACATTCCACCATGGTCGTCTTGCCGCAATGCGAGTGGCCAAGCATGACAACATTTCTAATGTTTTTCGGATCGGTACTCATGGACTCGTTTTGTTTAAATGATTTATGAAAATGTGCCATTAAGATAGATGTTTTGGCTCCAATTGTTCAAAGATTGAATAAGAAATATATAAATTTTATAAACCGAGAATTCCCGCTAAACGAGGGATTACATGCAATAGCCATTGATTATCAATGACGTCCGCTGAAAAAATCTTACTTTTTGGATTGCCAAAAGGGACTAATTTTCAAAATCGCATGTAAATTATTGAAGACATAATGACAGTAGGGGATTTATTTAAAGTAGTTCCGCTTCGCGGTTTCCCTAATTGCCTGCCAATGGTAAAGTCGATGGTATGGGCATCTGGTTTCATAAATCTGTACTTCCTTCCATACTAATTCAAATTAAAAAACCCCGACGGAAAGTCTGTAGAGGTTTTATATCCCTGAAATTAAAATCTATATGATAATAGACACACTTGATTCAAAAAACTTACGTAGTTTTTTTCTTATTTTTTGAGCTTTTTAGTCATCTTTTTAGAAGCGCTTGGGGTTTCCATAACTTCTTGTAAAGCCAATGTAGCATTTAATTCAAAATTATTATCGATGGTCTTGTCACCTAATTTATCGAAAAAACTTCCTGAGCCATATTTGATTCCAAATTTAGTTCTATCGATTATTATTTTAGCTTCTGCAATTTTTGATTCTAAATTTACAGTAGCATCAAAATGGATAGATTGTGTAAAGCCTTTTATAGTCAGATCCGCCGTAATTCCGTAGCTATTGTTTCCTTTAGAATTTACGTTGGTGATTTTCAACGTAGAGATTGGAAAATTCGCTGAGCCAAAGAAATCATCTGATTTCAAGTGACCAACAAATTTATCACCATATTCTCCTTTCACGTCATCACAAGTAATGGAATTCATGTCAATATCAAATTGGCCACTGACAATTTTTCCATTGGTAGTTTGAAGTTCTCCAGATTTTATATTAATTTTTCCGGTGTGTGAACCAGAAACTTTTTTTCCCACCCATTGAATAGTGCTTTTTGAAGCATCTACTTTTAATTTTTGATTGGGATTAGAATTAGCAGTTGTTACTCCAACAGTCAACAAAGACAGCAACAATACATTGAACATTTTTTTCATTTAATTAATTTTTATTTAATAAGATCCGTTTGCATGGATAGTTTTTGGGTGATTTCATTTTTAATTTTTATTTAGCAAAGTGATTTATAGATCACTGGTCAGTTTATCTAATAGCGTATTTAATAAAACAGCGTCCGCATCCGTGATGGGTTTAAATAATTCCTGAACCTGACTCTCCACAATTTGGCTTGTATGGTTCACGGTGGCTAAACCGACATCGGTTATTTTAATATCTACTTTTCTTCGATCTTTTGGGCATTCCACTCGTTCGA
This sequence comes from Bacteroidota bacterium, assembly GCA_030856215.1. Lineage (GTDB taxonomy): Bacteria > Bacteroidota > Bacteroidia > Chitinophagales > Saprospiraceae > Vicinibacter. Next base: position 9,167 of record JALYPU010000158.1, on the reverse strand, counting down.
CCATATTCTTAGCCAATAATTTTTCTATCAGTCGGGACGTATTGGATGTTTTGTCAATCATTCGCTCGCTGATTATTTTAAGGCTTACGAGATTTGGAGATTGGCCTTTTAGTATCCGTAATATGTTAAACTGCTGAGAGCTAATATGAAACGGTTTCAAAACGCGCTCAATTCTCTGCTGGAGTATACTGCTCGAATAGATAATATTCATAAACGCTTTACTAAACTCGTCCTTGAACGGCTTACTCATTTTAATGGATTCTTCCAGTTTCATAACTTTCAATTAATTGTATAAACATTAAATGTATAAACATTGTTTATCAAATGACAACCATTTTTTAATATTTGGCATTCATTCTACCAATTTTGATCTAAATTGCTGACAATGAATCGAAAAGATTTTATTAAGACCTTGGTTTGGTTCCGTTTGCCAGTAGCCTAAATACTCTTTCTGTTTAACCAAGAATGCATCTAGTATTAATCCAAGCCCAAAAATGCATATTTATTCTTTGGCCATGGCTCTATATGCATGACAGGACTTCAGATTGGGTGGGTATTGATTTAACCGAGAATTGTCATTAAGCGAATGTCGTTAGGCGAAGACCTATTGACAATTTTGGGATGAATTATTTTATGTGGCATTCTATTAGTTCTTTTGTTTCAAAATAGAACGTTTGTTAAAATTATCGTTTCCCCATACATTCTACTTACCTTTGAATCAACTTACTTAATCAAATTAATCAACCTTAATGAAATCAACCTTACTGAGTTTTTTTCTCCTGCTATCCGCAGGGATTTTGTTTGCACAATCTCCAAGAAAAGCATTGGTCGAACACTTTACTCAAGCCTCCTGCGCGCCCTGTGCGTCGGTGAATCCGGTCATTCATCCTATTATGGAGCGCAATAAATCCAAAATGGTTCGAATCACGCACCAAGTTAGCTGGCCAGGTTACGATCCGATGAATAAAGATAATCCCGGTGAAATAGCGAACAGAGTGTCATATTATGGTGTATTGGGTGTGCCCGATGCTTTTATGAATGGAGTAAGTGCTGGTGATCCAATTAATCTAATTACTGACGCAAATATTGATGCGGCCTCATCGTATAGTTCTCCATATGAATTAGCGATTGAAAATGGAGTGCGACCAAATTATAATTCAATTGATATTAAAATCAATGTTAAATTGACTGGAAACTTTACAGGAAGACCGGTGCTTCGGGTAGTGGTTCAAGAGAAAATAATCAAATGGGCGACAGCTCCGGGAAATAATGGTGAAAGAGAATTTCATCATGTCGTTAAGAAATTTATTCCCAATACTACCGGAACTTCCCTTTCGGATTTATTGGTAACTGGCGAGTCCAAAGAATTCAATTTCACCTATGATTTTAATAAATTATACGATTTTAAAAATTTGGAAGTTTCTGCTTTCATTCAAGATGAAAATGATAAATCAATATTTCAAGCAGAAAGTGCCGAGGTGAAATATGTAGCGAGCAATGGATTAGATGCTGCGATAAAACTTGGTAATGCAACAGGTAGATGGACGGATAGTATCATATGCGGAACATCGACTAAACCGGTTATCAGCTTTATAAATGCAGGTAATATCCCCATTAGTATTCTAAAAATAAAAATCACTGCCAATAATGGCATCCCTACATATTATGAATGGAAGGGAAGTGCAGCATTTTTAGCGGAGAAAACTATTAATTTACCCGAGGTGGCCATACCCGGAATGTTTAGTTCAGGTAATAAGGTTCAAGTAGAAATTGAATCCGTTAATAATGGAAGTGATGTAAATACCATCAACAATATTATGGATTTACCATTTGTTGCAGCTCCGTTTGTACCCGTGAACGCTCGATTCGAAATGAAACCATTTTCAAAACCAGATTTATTGACGTTTACTATTACCAATAGTTTAGGACTAATTATTTTGCAAGATGGTCCATTTCCAACTAATGCAGCAAAATCTTATGATTTGAATTTAAATAAAGATGAGTGTTATAAAATAAACGTAACTAATAATCATACGAGCTTGAATTCAACTTTTAAAATGTTTGATGCCAATGGCAACTTACTATTTATTGGTCGCTCGCTTCTTCAAGGTATTTTAGTAAAAGAATTTTCGACAGCAGATTATCTTTTAGCAGTAAAAGATTTTAACAGCATAGATCATATTCAAATTTCCCCAATTCCCGTTTCTGATCATCCTATTCTAGAGTTTGAGAGTACAAAAAGAGTGCAAGTAGAAATTTCCATAATGAATTTAAATGGAAATAATTTACATACAAGTAAAATAAAAGTGCAACCAGGGCTTAATTTTTTTCCTTTAGATTTTGCTGACATGCTGCCTGGGTTTTATATAGTTACCCTTAGAAATGAGGATGGCTTGAAATCTCTCAAAGTTATCAGGCAATAAAGGAAAATAAGATCTATAAAATAAGCTGCGTTTTTTTTAACGCGGCTTTTTTTAATTAAAATATTTAAATTATAAAAATGCATAGGGAAATAAATGTAAAAAGAATTTTTACATCCAATATTATATACTTTTATTTAGTAGAAGTATTAAAACGAAATGAGAATCCTGTGGCGATATAATATTTCAATTCACTGTTTGAAATGCCAACACCTGAAGAAAGGTCCACCAAATAATTAGGGTGGATTAAATAACTTAGACCAAAATCAAGTCGATGGTCCATTTTGTTGCCTTCAGGAGCAAATCCGAAAAGTTCAATATAAGATGCTAATTTTTCAGTCCAAGAATAACCCAGCGCCAACGTATAAATAAATATAGTTTGTGGACTTTCACCATCCCACTCTGCACCTAAATTATACCCAACTGACAATCGATCAGTAAGGGAATTTTGGAAGGTGAATCGAAATGCGGGAGCAAAAAAGGTTGCTTTAAAGTTTTCTGAAGCCAAAGCAGACAAACTTAAATGCCCGAGTAATGAAATTTTCGGCCATATACCTGATTCCTCTGCCAAGGAGGTTTTAATTCCAACAGTGATAGGTAATAACCCAAACTCAGTTATATTATCAACATTTTTTGCACCGGTGAATTCAGTTATTAATCGCAATTCAAATCGCTCATTTACACCATACTTCCAAAGGGTAGAAGGGATAGTATAGATAGTATTTTGAAATTTATCTTTTTCATATGAAAACCCGGTTTCAATTTGTAGATAATTTTTGGGTATGAGAGAAGGTGTTTCTGTTTGATCCGGTCTATCCGTTTGGATGGGCTCCATTTCTTGACACCATAATACCTGTGAACTGATGAATACTAAAACTATAATTTTTAATGCGTTCATTCCATTAGCTTGTTGGGTTTAAATCAAGGTATTTATGGTAATAGTTTTGGACAATGTTTTGTGTACCGGACATTTGTTTGCCACTGATAATAATTTCTCTTTTTGTTCATCATTCAGAATCCCGTCGAAACTAATTTTGCGCTCAAAAGTAGTGCTTTCCATTGTGGTATCTTTTCCAAAGCTCACTTCAACTTCAATATTTTCAATCGGCCAATTTTTTCTATGTACCACCATCCTTAAAGTGATACAAGTGCACGCAGCTAAAGAAGCCGCTAATAATTCATGAGGGCTGAATCCTTTATCTTTTCCACCATTGATGGTAGGTTCATCAGCCAATAAAACATGATGTCCCGAAGTGATCTTTGTTGTATAGTGATCCATCCCTATTTTTGCATGTATACTCACTTTCATATCATTCATCATTTTTACGGAAGCCTAATGCCCCTGAAGGGCATTTATTAATTTGTTTGATCAATTCTTCTGATGTGGCGTGCGTCGGAGTGATCCATGGTCTCAGAGTCGGATGATAAACTTTTGGAAGCATCCTAACACATATACCTGAATGAAATGCAAAGATCCGGTTTCCATATTACGCTAATTTCCCCATTTGAATATTCTATCTTCTTCTCCATTAATCTAATATTTTCATTCAAAAATACAATAATCCCGAAAGAGTCATTCAATTTTCCTTTACAAGAAATGGAATGTTAAAATGGAATGTTAAAATGGAATGTTAAAATGAAATCGTTATAATTTTTCAGCTAGATTGGCAGGAAGGTCGACCACATTGATTACTTCACTTTTCCGCCCACCGATAATATACGTTTGGTGCACCTCTTCCAATTTGGACACAATTTGTGCTTGTCTGTATGCCTTAATGGTAATGGCATCCAAGGTTTTATGTTTATTTGAATCCTGTCTTTCTTGTCCAAATAATAGAATAGGTACAAATGCTAAGCCTATTATTAAATTAAATTTCATGTTCTTTCGCTATTAACATAGATGAGCCACTAACTAAATGTGGGTAACAAAAGTATAAAGAGTCTATAGTATATTCCTTAATAAGAAATTAGAATCAAGTTAAAATTGTTAATACCTGTTAGCGAAAAGTAATAAATTAGGTTGATTTATTTGTATCAACCCAGGTTAGATAGTATCTCTGGTTCCCACCCAAATTGAATCAGTTGTTTTTATAGATGCAACGATTCCTTTTTAGTTTGTGATTCAGTTAGTTTAAATGGTTGCCTTTAAAGATAAAATAAAATTTCTTCCTGAAGAAACGATTCCCGAACTATACGTTCTGTATCGCTGATCGCTAATATTTTCGAGGCCGGATTGAATTGAAAAAATTTCATTTAACTGAACCATCGCTTTAAAATTTATAGAATACCAGGTTGGTGAAAAGGGTTTTCTGTCATCATCAAGTGCATAAATTTCTGGTTTCCCTCTTTCTTCTTGCGGAAGATCATCATAGGTTTTTCCTTCACTATAATTTACATAAATCTGCAGAGTCAGTTTATTTACAGTATAATTAAGACGCGTCACACCAAATCCAGGAGGGGCGTGCCTAGAGGGACTGGTTGAGTTGTCGTCATTTTCTTCTTTTCCAACCTGGTAATTATATTTTGATAGTATACTGAAATTCGCTGGTAATTTAATTTCAATTCCTGCTTGAATCCCATATACACGAGTGAATGCAGCATTTTGAATGGCCTGAACACGGCTCAGCTCTCCATTATAATAAATGCTGTCTTGACCATTCAAATTGAAGTCTCGTCTCACCATGGCATCTTTCAAATAGGTATAATAAGCGCTGATATCCACCTTAATAGTGGAATTGAAAATTTTTGCTATTCCAAAATCCATATTATATGCGTACTCTGCTTTTAGATCAGGATTTGGGATAATAACAGAGCCTGCTTCAGAATCAAACACTTTTCCCATGTCATCTATATTGGGTGCTCGGAATCCGGTAGAAAGATTGGATCTCAGAATCCAGGTTTCGACAGGGCGATACACTAATCCTACACTTCCTATTATAGCTCCATTTTGAATTTTCGTCTTTGTAAATGGAAAAGGGTAGAATGTGGTATCAAAATCTGCGTTTATTTTATATTGATTAAATCGAATGCCACCCTGGAGTAACATTTTTTCAGAGATTTTAAATTCATTATTTAAATAAGCTGCATACGATGACCAATTTGCTTGCGGATATCTTGAAGGTCCTGGTTTGCTAATGCCATTTGAAATATCCTCGTCTCTGCCTTCGGAATGAACATCGTTAAGGACCCACTCAATACCATAATAAAGTTTATGTTTCGTATGAATTGATTTATTAAAATCTAAATTGATAGCATATGCTTCGACATTTTCAGTTCTGATGTGGCGATCAGGTTGATGAATATTGCGATCAATTCTGCTCTCTTCGAAATTTTGAATGGCGAAACTTAAATTAGCCTGATCATAAAATTTATTGGAGATAGCATTTAATATATTAAAATGATTCATCATCCAGATTTGAGGGCCATAGTTCCATTCACCATATCTAGGGGACCCATTGCGGTATTGGATATGCCGATCATACCGCGAATAAGATGAAGTAGCAGAATAATGTAAGGCATATTGAAATTTCCAATTCTCATCGGGTTTATATTGCAGTTTTTGCATCATATTTATTTGTGTATAAGCGGAAGGTCTTTGTATCAGGGGATCTTCATTTTGAATTACGGCGTCTTGTTGGTCTATTCGCTGCACATAAAATGGACGTAAATATTCTTTGGGTCCATGACTTCCCATTTTCAAATCTCCAAAATCATTACTACTTAGGCTACTCAAAATAGCCCATTTTTTCCATCCAACATTTACATCAACGTGAGCAGTTTTTTCTTTGTTGGCAGAAGCAAATCTTGCCAAGGTTGACCCTTTTACAAGCACTTCTTCACCTTCGGCCGATTGTGGTTCTAAGGTTTGAAAACTCATTACGCCGCCGATAGCATCACTACCATAAATAACAGAGCCTGGGCCAAATAAAATTTCTGTTTTTTCAATGGCAAACGGATCAATTGAGATCACATTTTGAAGATTGCCGCTTCTGAAAATAGCGGTATTCATTCGAACTCCATCCACACTGTATAGAAGGCGGTTGGTGGAGAACCCCCGGATCATAGGACTGCCTCCACCTTGCTGACTTTTTTGAATAAAAACCTCACTAGATAAAGCTAAAAGATCTGCAGCGGATTGTGGATTTTGTAATTGTATATCTTTTTTAGAAATCGTGAGAATTTTGCTAGGAGAAGATGTGGAAACTTGATTCCATCGGGTTGCAGAAATTACAATTGGATCCAAAAGTAATCCGTCCTTTCGTAAACTTATTTTTTCAATAGCGATGAGTTCTGCATACGTTTTAAAAATTGTTTCGTAGGCTAAACTTCGGATTTCAATAATTTTTACTTCTTTAAATAGGCTAACATCTGCTTGTCCATCTGCATTAGAAGATGTTGACAACTTTGGAACTTCACTCAGTAAGAAGACATGTTCTATGGGTTGCCTGGTGTCCTCATCAAAAAAATGCACTAGTTGAGTGTGTCCCAATACTTGAATACAGAAACTGAGACACCACGTGAATAAATACTTCATTTATATTATTTGAAATTAAAGAAATAATACGTTTACTACATTAATGGGCAGTGTAGTTTTAACTTAATTCTTTACCCTGTTTGGGAGGAGGTGAGGGGGTCACTTTATAATTAGTTGTGCAGCTGAATAGGTAGGTTTCTAAATTTGAACTATAATTGGCGATAGTATTTAATGATATCTCCGGAATTTCATTATAAAAAAGTGATTTAAAGAAATTAGAAAGATTTTCTTTGCATTCTTTATTGTAGGGATTATTTTCTAAAAGTCCAGCTACAATTTGAGATAATTTTTTATTGACCGAGGTTTCTTCATGATCCGGCCAACACCAAAAATAAGTGGTGTCTCCCAATATTTTTGTTTCGATGATGTCATACATCTCCCCCTTGTACTTGAATTCTTTGGAATGCTCCCATTGTATTTCTGACGTTAGGTCACTCTCCGAAAATTTAAGTAAAACCCACTCTGACATATCGGTAGTCGTAATGATTTTTTCTTTGACTTGTTTTCGGATAAATGCTTTTTGAGAATTCCAATAAATATAACTCCCAACAGATGGTAATAACATACTTACAAGGAGGCCGACACTTATTAGATTTTTCAAGTTCCAAATTTAATAAAAACTAACCGATTTAAGAGGAAACTAGCAGCGCCACTAGCTTATTCCATATAGATTTCTTAGATTTTTTCAAAATTCCAATATTTTTTTGTGATTATCTTTGTTTTAACAACTTTAAACAGTCATTTCATAATACACGTATGAATAACAGAACGGTGATCACAGGCACGGGAAGTTATATTCCACCAGACATTAAATCCAACTTCGATTTTGTAGCTCAGGATTTTTATACTGAAGACAACCAGCATATTACTACAGATCCACAAGTAATTGTCGATAAATTTAAAGATATCACCGGTATTGAAGAGCGTCGTTACCTTTCTGAAAATATGAATACCTCTGATATGGCTTTACAGGCTGGGAGACAGGCCCTGGAAGATAGTGGTATTGATATTGAGCAGTTGGATCAAATTATTGTCGCTCATAATTTTGGAGACGTCATTAAACACACTTTTCAAACTGATGCAGTTCCCTCCTTGGCAGCAAGGGTAAAAAATGGTTTACAAATTAAAAATCCCAACTGTATTGCGTATGATCTTCTATTTGGATGTCCCGGATGGGTTCAAGGAATGATTAATGCGGATACTTTTTTTAAGGCTGGAATGGCTAAAAAAGCCCTAGTTATTGGGACAGAAGGCTTGAGTAGGGTTATCGATAATTATGATCGGGATAGCATGATTTTTTCTGATGGTGCAGGAGCGGTCGTTGTGGAAACATTCCCCGCAGGAGAAACCGAAAGTGGTATACTTGGCTGGAGTGCGCAAACGCATAGCTTGAACGAAGTGCAGTTTATCAATATGGGAAAAAGTAACTACCCAACCTCAGATCCTGACGTCAGGTACATAAAGATGAAAGGAAGGAAAGTGTATGAATACGCTATGTTGCATGTTCCGTTAGCCATGAAAGATTGCTTGGATAAATCCGGAGTGTCCATTGATCAATTGAAAAAGATATTTATTCATCAAGCTAATGAAAAGATGGATATAGGTATAATTCAACGTTTTTACAAATTATATGGAATTAAAGAAATCCCTGTGGACGTAATGCCAATGACCATTCATAAATTAGGAAATAGTTCGGTGGCGACCATCCCGACTTTGTTTGACTTGGTGAGCCGGGGGTTGTTGGACGATCATGTCATCAACTCCGGAGATGTCTTATTATTTGCATCGGTAGGAGCTGGAATGAATATTAATGCATTTTGTTATAAGATGTAATCGCTGGTTCGAGTGAACGAATTAGATAATTTTCCAAAATAAGATCAGATAAAAAAAGCCCGCATCTAAGATGCAGGCTTTAAATTATTTTGCTAATTGAGCTTTTTAATTTTTCGGATTCAGAATATTTCCGTCACTTTTTGGTAAAGTTTCTTCTTCGTCTGACGCAATGTTACCTTTTACAAAAATCGTAATTTCCTCTTCTCCTTCGTTAGTCTGAACACGAATAGTTTTATTAATTGGACCTACTCGTTGGGTATCATATCGGATTTCAATGGATCCTTTTTCACCAGGCATGATAGGCTCTTTTGGCCAGGTTGGAACAGTGCAACCGCAAGATCCTCTTGCATTTTTTATGATTAAAGGCTCAGTACCTCTAT
>JALYPU010000145.1 GCA_030856215.1 Bacteroidota bacterium | reverse complement strand
TTAAAACCAATATAGCACCAGTAAAAGCTTTTGCATTGGCAATACTAGCAGCGCCTGTTAAATCAGATCATTCGTTGGAAATCATCCTAAATCATGCATAGTTTAGAACATAGCCTCAATGGTCAATAGTCAATATTAAAGAATTGTGAATTAAAAAATTATAAAAGAAATCAAATGAAAAAATTACTTATTTTATTAGTTGCCTTTAGTTGCATAGTTTCTATGCAATCTTGCAAAGAAAAAGCTGCTCAATCTCATGCAGATTCGAAAAATCATCCCGAAGGAGCGCATGTCCATAACCATGACCATGCGTGCCCAATGCATCCGGAAGTAGAAGGTCATGAAGGCGAAACCTGCCCAAAATGTGGAATGAAATTGGAACCAAAAGTTCAAAAACAGGATGGTGTTAAATATGAAATGACGTTGCAGAACTCGGAGCTAAAAGTAAAAGAAAACGTCGAATTATCATTAACACCAAAAATTATTGGTAAAGAACAAACACCTGTACCTCTGGATGTCCAGCATGAAAAGAAAATTCATTTAATTATAACCAATGAGGATTTAAGTTATTTTGATCATGTACATCCGGAATATAGTGAAGATGGATCCTATAAACTTTCACATGCGTTCCCTCATGGAGGAACGTTTTTTCTTTACGCAGATTTTAAACCAACGGGTGCTGCACATCAACTAACACGTTTAGAACTGGTGATTCCAGGGAAATCCCCAAAAGTGCCCGTAACGAATTCTGAAATGCTTACTAAAAAAGTAGGCCAATTTCAAATTAGTTTGAAACCTGATGAGGCAAGATTTGTAGCTGGAAAAGATATTCATTTTGATGGAGCCTTTAAAAAAAATAACAAACCTTTTGATGTGAATGAACTTGAAAATTATCTGGGCGCTAAAGCTCATATGGTATCTATTCATCTTGAAACCAAAGAATATATTCATCTGCATCCTGAAGTCGAAAATTCAAACTTGCACTTTCATACAAAATTTCCAAAATCCGGTTATTATAAAACTTGGTTACAGTTTCAAGATGAGGGAAAATTGTTGATCGCTGACTTTATAATTAATGCCAATAACTAAAAGTTTGGCAAAATTTAAAATGAAGTCATTGTTTAATATTCAATACTAATTTTTGATGTATGGTAACTGAATTTAATTATGCTTGATCAACTGATAAAATTTTCACTGAAGAATCGGATACTGGTAGTGTCCATATCAGCTTTGATTGTGGTGTATGGATCATATATCATATCAAATTTACCCGTAGATGTATTGCCGGATTTGAATAGACCAAGAGTAACTATTTTTCTGGAAGCTAATGGCATGGCGCCCGAAGAAATAGAAACGCAAATAGTTACTCCTGTGGAAGTGGCTCTAAACGGTTCTACGGGTGTTGAAGAAGTAAGGAGTAGTTCCGCCATGGGCATCGGCATGGTATTCGTGGAATTTGGTTGGGAAACAGATATATACCGGGCTCGTCAGATTGTGAGCGAGAAGTTACAAATGGTCCAATTGCCCAATGGAATTGTTCCAATTCTCGGTCCAGTTTCTTCTATAATGGGACAAATCATGATGATCGCAGTTACTTCAGATTCTATGAGCATGGCTGATTTGCGAACACTTTCGGATTTTACTATTCGGAGGAGGTTGATGAGTGTAGACGGTGTATCTCAAGTAATACCATTGGGAGGTGACCGATTGCAATATCAAGTATTGATATCGTCTGCAAGACTAAAGCAATATAATATTTCCTTAGATGATGTAGAGAATGCATTAAATCTCACTAACCAGAACAGTACGGGAGGATTTTATGATCGTTTTGGGAGTGAAGTGATTATTCGAAATGTAGGCCGTGCCGCAGGCTTAGAAGATTTAGCGCAAACTGTGGTTGCCAATAAAGATGGCCTGCCGGTTTTACTATCTCAGCTTGCGGAAGTGAAATTAGGAAGCGCTGTAAAACGAGGCGACGCCAGTGTAAATGCAAAGCCAGCGGTGATACTGACCGTTGAAAAACAACCTACGGCAAACACTGTTCAGTTGACGAACGAAATTGAAAAGGCGATTAAAGAATTACAGATTTCTTTACCGTCTGATGTAACATTAAATACTCAAATATTTCAACAAAAGTCTTTCATTGAAAATGCGTTACATAATATCGCTGGAGCGTTGAGAGATGGGTTTATTTTAGTGGTGATTATTTTATTTTTATTTCTATTAAATTTTAGAACCACTATTATTACACTAACAGCGATCCCGCTCTCTTTAGTAATTACAGCTATCATCTTCAAATTTTTTAATATTTCCATCAATACATTGACGCTAGGCGGGCTCGCCATTGCCATTGGTGAATTGGTGGATGATGCCATTGTAGATGTTGAAAATGTTTTTCGAAGATTAAAAGAAAATAAATTGAAAGAATTTCCAAAGCCAAACATACAAGTCATTTTTGAAGCAAGTAGTGAGGTTCGAAATTCTATAGTTTATGCAACACTCATTGTAATTCTGGTTTTTATTCCGCTTTTCTATATGCAGGGGATAGAAGGTAAAATATTTGTTCCATTGGGAATTGCTTATATTACTTCTATAGCAGCATCACTATTGGTATCGTTAACTGTGACTCCTGCATTATGTAGTTATTTTTTAACTAATCAACTAAAAAAGGAGACTATCGATGGAGCTTTGGTTCGGTGGTTAAAATCACAAGAGACCAAATTATTGAATTGGGGTTTGAAGCGACCTAAATTTATACTAGGCAGTAGTTTACTTTTAATAATTTGTGCTATTAGCATTATTCCATTCTTTGGTAAGGAGTTTTTGCCGCCATTTAATGAAGGTTCTTTCACTATAAATGTATCGGCTCCTTCTGGAACATCACTCGAAGAGAGCAATAAAATTGGTATTATGGCGGAACGATTAATGATGAAAGTTCCAGAAGTGGAATATGTCAGTCGCAGAACGGGCAGAGCAGAGTTGGATGAACACGTAGAGCCTGTAAGTAATTCTGAAATTGATGTAAAATTGAAGGAAGACATTACTAGAAGTCGGGATGTTATAATTGGCGATATAAGAAAGGAATTAGTACTCTTGAAAGGTGTTTCTGTTAATGTAGGCCAACCGATTTCACATCGATTGGATCATTTATTATCTGGCGTGCGAGCGCAGGTAGCTATAAAATTATTCGGAAATGATTTGACCGAATTACGTATGCATGCGCAAAGAATTTCGAATGAAATTAAAAGTGTGGATGGAATCGTGGATGTACAAGTCGAACGTCAAGTTCTAGTTCCTCAACTGCTCATTAAGGTAAATCGACAAGCCTTACAGAGATACGGTCTTCAATCTGGGAAAGTAACTAAAGAATTAGAGGTTTTTTACAACGGAAAAGTGATGGGTCAAATAGTTGATGGACAAAAGTCCTTTGATATTCTGTTGCGAATATCTGATATGGAACGAACAAATATCGAAGCCATACGCAATACGTTGATTGATGCTCCTAATGGAAATCTAATTCCGCTGCACCAAATAGCTAGTATAGAAAATACCTACTCGATAAATAGTATTAGTCATGAAAATACGCAACGGAAAATTACCATCAGCTGCAATGTTCAGGGGCGTGATTTAGGGAGTGCCGTTCAGGAGATGCAGGATAAGATTACTCAACAAGTCATTTTGCCTGAAGGATATTATGTACAATATGGCGGTCAGTTTGAAAGTCAAAAATCTGCTTCGTCGCTAATTTTATGGTTGAGCATTTTCTCGCTGATTGGCATATTTATCGTATTGTTTCAACATTTTAATTCGTGGCGTATCGTGCTACAAGTTATGCTGAATATCCCATTAGCATTAGTGGGTAGTGTTATTGCGGTGCTCCTTACTGGAGGAATATTTTCCGTAGCCACTATGGTCGGATTTATAACGTTAACGGGTATCGCTTCCAGAAATGGCATTATGATGATTTCGCATTATATTCATTTAATGGAACATGAGGGTGAGAAATTTGATCAGCCAATGATTATCCGGGGAACCCTGGAACGATTAGTGCCTGTTTTGATGACCGCACTGGTGGCAGCCTTAGCCTTGTTGCCTCTGACTATGGATGCAACGGCACCAGGAAAAGAAATTTTATATCCCGTAGCTATCGTCATATTGGGAGGATTGATTTCGTCTACTTTACTGGATATGATAGTAACCCCAGTCGTATTTAGTATTTTTGGTAAGAAGGCATTGGAAGATTATTTTATTCAAAAGAAGTCTAAATATAAATTTTGATTTATTGAGGATTGTTGAAAAATTCAATAAGGGTAAATATAAATAAGCGGAATAACACTAAGTTATTCTGTCAATCGTTTATTATTGATGGCTGTCAGACTTATATTTATCGCAATACTTTTTACTACAGCTGGTTGCCACATCGGTATGCAAAAATTGACAGCTGATGAAGCCTTTGAAATTAAGCAATATGCCATTGCGGAAGAGAAATATAAACAGCAGTTTGAAGTAGAAGATAAGCGTCAAGCAAAAGCCACGCTAGCTTTTAAAGCAGGCTTATGTTCAAACTTTATGGCAGATTATAAATCCAGCCTTCGTTGGTTCAAAAAGGCTTATGAATTGGATTATGGCCCGAACGCCTTGGAGAAATATGGATATGCACTAAAGAATAATGAAGAATATGTTGCCGCTCAGGAAGCCTTTACTCAACTATTGGATGAGGCTCAAAATCAATCAAAATACCGCAGGGAAATTAGCATTTGTAAAATTGCTAACGAATGGAAAAAGCAGAAAGATGCTGTGAAATTTGAAGTAGAGAAGTCGCCACTTTTTGAAAATCCAGGAAATGATTATGCGGCTGTTTACCATCCCGACGGAGATATTTATTTTTCCAGTGATCGTTTTGGGAGTGAAGGCAAAGAAAAGTATGGCTGGAGTGGTAATTTCCATTCCGATTTATATCACTATAATTTTAAACAACGTGAGGTACAAAAACTCTCCGGTAAAATTAATTCAGCATACAATGAAGGATCGTGCACATTTGCTAATAATGGTACGACGATATATTTTTCATCTTGTCAATTGATGGATGAATCTAGTGATGCTTTTTGCCAAATATATAAAAGTGATTTAATAAATGATCAGTGGAATGAAGCAGAACAGTTGGATCTAGGGAACGCTGCTTGTAACAATATAAATCCAGCGATACACTCTTCAGATACGGTATTAATATTTTCATCTGATCGTGAATTGGGTGCAGGAAATTATGATTTATATCAGAGTGTTTTTACCAAAGGAGCATGGACCGCTCCAATTAGTCTCAGTAACATTATTAATACAGAAGGGAATGAAAAATTTCCCGTCTGGCATAAGGATACCTTGTTTTTTGCAAGCGATGGGTTAGCTGGATTCGGTGGGTTGGATATATTTAAAACTTGGTTCGATAGCAAGGGTACCTGGATGCCCGCTCAAAATATGCGATGGCCTATTAACTCAGGAGCGGATGATTTTTCATTTACGGTAAATCCAAGTTTTGTTGCGAATGAATCCGTATTTTTGGAAGGGCTTATAAGTTCCAATAGAGAAGGGGGGAGCCTGGATGAAATATACAGTTTTCAATTAGTTCCAAATTCTGAATTTATTGCCAAGAAGACTGATGTAAAATACACATTTGAAGTTTTTGTCAACTTTGTTTTTTATTCGGATGAGTCTTATAAAGTTGGAGGGGATAAGAAACAAACCTTGGATTCCGTGCAATTGGCTACTGGGGTTCAGAACGAAGCGCCAATCTATTCCAATGCAAAGAATACTATTTTTTTAAAAGTTACTCCAAACGATCAATTTATATTTAGAGCCAGCAGAAAGGGATATTTGAATCAATTAATTGAATTTACCACACCTGAGATTCCCAATGTAAAAAAGGATAGCATTCTGACGATTCAAATACCGGTAATTCTTACCCCATTCAGGATGAATGAAGAATTTACAATTGACGATGTATTTTATGATTTTGATAAGTGGGATTTGAGAGAAGCGTCTATACGTTCGTTGGAACGAATCGTAAAATTGTTGAAAAGCAATCCAAAAATAAATATTGAAATTGGATCGCATACAGATTGTCGAGGCGAGGAGCTTTATAATCAGCAGTTGTCAGAACGGAGAGCGGAGTCGGTGGTGAATTATCTACTCACTCAGGATATTCCGAAGGAGCACTTAACGTATAAAGGATACGGGGAAAGTAAAAGAACACAGCTATGCTCGTGCGAACAATGTACGGAGGATGAACACCAACAAAACCGGCGTACAACCTTTCGGTTGATTCGGTAAACGTTTTCCATACATTTTAATATTTTAAAATTACTCAATTTTCATTTACATTTGTAAAAGATCGATCGACTCATTCATGAAGCGTGTATTAAGTTTTATTTTTAAAATATTTCTGTTAGCCATTTTATTATTCATAAAAGAGGGCATGCTAGAAAAGTTTATTCTGCATAGGATATTTTACAGTTCTTTTTTTATATCACTGATTAATTTTCTAATATTTTGGCTATCCATAAACATTCTGATCAAGTTTGCCCAATTTATTTACCGAAAGAGAAAAAAATACGGTGATAAATATTCGGACAATGTAATTATTGGCCTTCATAATATTTATTACATCCTGAGTTTTATTGGTGTAGTTACTATGGTGATCGGGTTTTTTGGTGTGGAGTTTATCAAATTATTGACGGCTTTGAGCATCGTAGCAGCTGCTTTAGCCATCATCTCCAAAGAACTGGTTATGGATGTGATTTGTGGAATAAATCTTTCCTTCTCCCGCGAAATAGCTATTGGTGATTTTGTGCGGATAGGTGACAAGAAAGGTCGAGTTGTCGATATTAATATCAGTAAAATTGTGTTACATAATGAGGATGATGATATTATTTACATTACGAATTCCAAAGCGCATTTTGAAGACGTAGTCAATTACACACAAAAGGAAATTCGAAAGTATACTATTGAATTTTCCTTTGGAAGAGACCGATTTATATTAAAGGATGATTTATTAGATATTCTAAAGAAGGAATTAATATCGTATCAACCATATCTTGAGGACATGCCTGAAAGTTTAAAAATCATCAGCATTGGGAAAGATGAAATACGCTATAAATTTCAATTTAAATTGAACCAGGTGAATCCATATATAGCAGAAGAAATCAAGTCCAGACTAATGCATGTTATCCTAAATAAAATTCACGGATTATCTACGGATTATAGTTAACGTGATTAGTTTCTTCTCATAAAGCGAGCGGTCTTTTTAAACATCGCAAAATTTACCAAAAACACTCCTAATAGGGTAAGCCCCGCTCCAAATAACATATTTATGGACACTCGTTCTTTAAGAAATAGTGCGCCTAAAAATATGGCTACAATGGGATTGATATAGGATTGTATAGAAACCAACGTGGCGGGCAAATGTTTGAGCGCATATATATAGGCGCTGTAGGCTACTACAGAGCCAAGAATAATAAGGTATAGCCATACAAAATAGATTTCCATAGGAAAATGAATCGTCCACGGTTTTTCAAACAACAGCGAGGCAATCAGGAGGGGAATACCGCCAATAAACATTTGGAACCCGGCAGATAATATTGGGTTCACGTCAAAATATCTGGCTTTAGAATAAACAGAACCAAAACCCCAAGATACTACTGATATAACTGTCAGGATTATTCCGAGCATAGACGATTCAGCGCCTTGGGTTCCCAGTTTATCGTAGCAGATTAATATCATTCCACAGAAACCAAGAAATATACCCAGCCATCCTTTTGCATTAAGCCTATCTGCAGGGTTATACTGTATCGTCAATAAGGCTATGACAATGGGCGAAAAGGCAGCAAAAATAGCTGAAACACCACTATCAATATATTTTAAGCCATAGGTTCCAATTCCATTTCCAATGCTGATCATTAAAAGTCCCAGTACAAGTTGAAAGAGTAGATATTGCCTGGAAGGGAAAGGCGTTTTCTTAAGAATAAAAAAGTAAGTCAAGATAAGTCCTCCGGCCAATAATTGCCTGATGGCTGTAAATGTAAATGCTGGAATTAAATGAACACCAATTTTATTGACAAGGTAGGTTGTTCCCCAAACGATACAAACTATAATTAACGCAATATGGGGTTTGGTGATTTTTGGAATGCTCATAATTCAGGGGCCAATGATATATGTAAGCCATCGAGATTTTGTTTAAGGGGCATTTGGCAGGAAAGGCGGCTGTTGTCCTGACTAGAATGGAGTTGATCCAACATAAACAATTCTGCTTCAGATTTTTCCGATAATTCATGGTTCGAATGAACATAAATATGACAGGATCCACATAATGCGATGCCTCCACAGGTTCCCTCTACGTGTAAGTCGGAAGCCTTGCACAATTCCATTAAATTTACGCCTACATCCTCCGGAACTTCCAGTTCATGGGAACAGCCATCTCGATCTGTTATATGAATGGTAATCATTAAGTAAAAAAGAACAGAAAATCGCTGTTATAGTTTAGTAATTCCAGTAACTGTCGTGTATTTAAAACTTGGTTTTTTTCCTTGATGTAGAATTTTATAAGCCCCTTGAACAGCCAAGGTAGCTTCATGAAAACCACAGAGTATTAGTTTTAATTTACCGGGATATGTATTGATATCACCGACAGCAAATATTCCAGGAATATTGGAAGAATAATCGTAGGTATTTACCTTTATTGCATGGTGTTCAATGTCTAACCCCCAATGATTCATAGGTCCTAATTTTGGACTTAATCCAAATAAAGGAATAAAATAATCGATATCAATTTCCATAGAATTTCCTTGATGAATATTTAAGACGATCGATTCTAATTTTTGAATTCCTTTCAATTCGATTACTTCAGCCTCTGTAATAATGTTTAACTTTTTATCGGCTTGCAATTTGTAAATTTTATCCACTGATTCCGGCGCGCCCCTGAATTCAGATCTTCGATGTACAAGAGTCATGGAAGCCGCTATTTCAGCCAATGCGATAGTCCAGTCCAATGCAGAATCGCCACCACCTGCGATTAATATTCGTTGGCCTCTAAATTTTTCCGGGTCGCGTATGATATAATCTACTCCCAGATCTTCGAAAGAGGATAAGTGAGGAATAGGTGGTTTTCGAGGTTCAAATGATCCTAAGCCACCTGCTATTATGATAACCGGAGCCTTTAGGAGAGTTCCTCTGTTGGTTTTAATAATAAAATGATGGTGCTCGTCCTGGCTAATTTCTTCCGCACGCTCTCCTAAGGTGAATCCTGGATTAAATGGGTTAATTTGTTCTAAGAGGTTACGAACCAGATCCATAGCCTGGACTTCTGGCAAGCCTGGGATATCATAAATAGGTTTTTTAGGATATATTTCTGTCAATTGGCCTCCAGCCATGGGTAAGGCATCGATTAAGTGGCAGCGCATCTTAAGCAAGCCAGCTTCGAACACTGTAAATAGTCCACAAGGTCCAGCGCCAATGATTAGAATATCTGTTTGAATCATCAAATTTAGAAAATCGTGCAAAGGTACTAAAAGCGTACATAAAGGCCAGAGTCCAAAATGACAAATTCATAATTTTGTCAATGCCTATAAAATATTCCAAAATGGAACTATTAATATTTGTAGTTTGAGGATTCATATATAGTTAATGTTAATTCTTGGAATGAAATGAATATTGATATATGTCGAATTTTTTATAATTAATTGAACATCAGTTGAAAATTGATTTTATTTATGTTCGCATTCAATCAATGTAATAAATGATTTATTTATAAACAATACATTTTATATATGATAAGTTTTAAGTATTGTATATTATCTAATTTAAGTGAATGCAGACGTCCATCGTAATCATTTTATTGGGACTGTTTATTTTTTATGGCCGCTATTTAAGTGGTTTATTTGAACGAAGAAGTATTCCGGATGTCATAGGATTGATGCTCATTGGAATATTAATGGGTCCGGTTTTTCATTGGGTGGATCCGATTTCGTTTGGAAAATTTGGCTCCCTATTCGGAAACCTGGTTCTCATATTTATATTGTTTGAAAGTGGCACTGACTTAAGAATTGCAGAAGTTAAATCTTCATTTAGAGAATCGGCAGGGATTACGACGCTGAATTTTTTTGTTACGTGTATTGTACTTACTATTTTATGTGTAGTCGTTTTTGATCTATCCATTTTATCCAGTTTATTTGTTGGCGCTACATTAGGTGGGACATCATCGGCAGTGGTTACTGGATTAATTAAAAAAGTAGCGGTTACACCTAAAACGTCTACTACCTTAATTATGGAATCTGCGGAATCTGATGTATTTACTTTAGCGATTCCCTTAGTTATTTTAGGCCTTATGCTCACTGGTCAAATGGAACCAAGAGTGGTCATTTCAAATTTCATTTCTTCTCTGGTCATCGCTTTGGTAATTGGCATTGGCGGCGCCTTTATCTGGTCTGTTATCGTCAATAAATTTCCAACACTGAAGGCAACCAGTTTTGCGACACCTGCTTTTTTATTTATACTGTATGGTATTACTGAATCCCTTAATTTCAGTGGCCCATTGACGGCTCTTTCGTTCGGAATTGCGATTGGTAATTTGGAATATTTGGAACCAAAAATTTTAGAAAAAATAGTTCCTAATCAAAGTATTGTACTTCCTCAAGCTGAAAAAGTTTTTTTCAGCCAGATAGTTTTTCTGCTTCGTATATTCTTTTTTATATTCATTGGACTCAGTATTCAAATCAGCCGATGGGATTGGTTGTTGTGGGGAGCATTTATGACAGCTATATTATATGTACTAAGAATTGTTGTGGTTCAAATTATTGCTTCCAAACAAACCCCGCTATTAGATAAATCAATGATGGCTATCATGATTCCAAAAGGATTGGGTGCGGCAGTAATTGCTACGTTACCGTTGCAAGAAATGCATGCAGATGGGATAATCATCCAGGCCATTTGTTTTTCAGTAATTTTGTTTAGTACTTTTTACTGTACAGCACTTTTTTTTCTAATAAAAACGGGTAAAACCCTTGGCTTTTATTCCAAATTTTTTAGAACTTAAAAGGTCCATTCATTTTTATATTCTTTTTGACTACCCTGCGTACTCATAAATGGTACGCTGAATGGAAAAGTAATCTGAATTATATTCATTTTGAATTAAATATTTATGTTGAAATAAACTGAATAAAATACTATTAATAAATCAGTTGCTCTCTTAATCTTTTTGTATAACATCGGAGTTAAAATCAACTTCGATATTACACATATGAATAAAGTATACATTGATTTTTATTAAAAAGATGTAGCTTTGGCGCAAATTTAAATACCACGATAACAACCTATGGCGAATAAACTATTGATCGTAGAATCTCCGGCAAAAGCTAAAACAATTGAAAAATATTTAGGAAAAGACTTCAAGGTAAAGTCAAGCTACGGACATATACGGGACCTGGAAAAGGGATCTAAAGGCATTGATATAGAAAAAAAGTTTACGCCCAGTTATGTGATTTCTCCGGATAAGCTTAAGGTAGTCAAGGAGTTGAAAGAATGGGTTGCTAAAGTTGAGGAAGTATGGTTAGCTACGGATGAGGACAGGGAGGGGGAGGCTATTTCCTGGCATTTATGTGAGGTTTTGGATCTCGATCCTAAAGTGGTAAAAAGGATTGTCTTTCGAGAAATTACCAAATCGGCCATACAGCAGGCTATAAAAACACCCCGCAAGGTCGATTTAGACCTGGTAAATGCCCAACAAGCCAGAAGGGTTCTTGATCGATTAGTAGGGTTTGAATTATCGGAAATATTATGGCGAAAAATTAAAAATAAATTGTCAGCAGGTCGAGTGCAATCTGTTGCTGTAAAACTGGTGGTGGATCGCGAGCGCGAAATTCAGGATTTTAGCATTAATTCATTTTTTAAAGTCGAAGGAATTTTTACGGAAATAAAATCTAAAAGCACTGTTAAAGCTGTACTGGATAAAAAATTTGATGACGAGGTTTCTGCCGCACAATTTCTTGAACAATGTAAGGACGCACAATATAGAGTTGCTGCAGTAGATGTTAAACCTGTCAAACGAAATCCTTCGCCACCATTTATTACTTCGACGTTGCAGCAGGAAGCCAGTAGAAAGCTTGGGTTTAGTGTAAACCGAACCATGGCTGCCGCTCAAAAATTGTATGAAGGCGGTTTTATATCCTATATGAGAACGGATTCGACCAATCTATCAGAATTTGCAATTAAAGCAATGGCGGATGAAATTGTCAAACAATTCGGAGCTAAATATTCACAGACTAGGCAATTCAAAACAAAAAATTCCAGTGCCCAGGAAGCGCATGAAGCTATACGTCCAACCTATATGGATCTAATGCAGGCAGGTGAAAATCCAGATCAACAAAAATTGTATGAATTAATTTGGAAAAGATCTTTGGCTTCACAGATGTCATCTGCTGAAATAGAAAAAACAGAAGTTCAAATTACTATTTCTACCAATAAAAAACAAAATTTCATAGCTGAAGGCGAGGTCTTACTTTTTGACGGTTTTCTTAAATTATATATCGAATCTAAAGATGAGGAGGATGAAGATTTGGCGAATTTGTTACCTCCATTAAAAGTTAATGATGAATTAGCGAATCAATCAATTACTGCTACAGAACGTTTCTCCCGACCGCCATCCAGATATACGGAAGCAAGTTTAGTTAAAAGACTGGAAGAATTGGGTATTGGGCGTCCATCCACTTTCGCTCCGACCATTACTAAAATTATGGAAGAAGATCGAGGGTATGTTGTAAAGGAAGTAAGAGAAGGCGTCGTAAGGAATTTTACCAAACTCGTTCTCAAAGAAAAAAAGATTACAAAAAGTAATGAAACAGAACTTACTGGGGCCTCCAAAAATAATTTATTTCCTTCTTCGATTGGAATGGTGGTCACAGATTATCTGGATACTCATTTTGGTGATGTGATCAATTATGGATTTACTGCAGAAATTGAAAAAGATTTTGATGAGATTGCTGAAGGAAAAAGAGATTGGGTAAAAACAATCGATGAATTTTACTGGCCATTCCATAAGGATGTAGAGAAAGTAATGGAACATGGAGAAAGGGCCAAAGGCAGAAGAGATTTGGGAATCGATCCAGTGTCAGGCAGAAAGGTAATTGCCCAATTGACTCGATTTGGACCGGTAGTACAGATTGGAGATAAAGATGAATTACCTGAAAACGAAAAACCGCGGTTTGCTAATCTAAAACGAGGTCAGAATATGGAGACCATAAGTTTTGAGGATGCATTAGAATTATTCAAACTGCCTCGCGATTTGGGAAATTATCAAGAACAAAACGTAAGCGTAGCGGCTGGTCGTTTCGGTCCTTATATTAAATTTGGAGAACAATTTATTTCCTTACCAAGGACAGAGGATCCACTAGAAGTTGATTTGGATCGAGCCATTGTGCTGATTGGAGAAAAACAAAAAGAAGATGCGCCCATGGGGCATTATAAAGAATTACCTATCACTAAAGGAAAGGGAAGGTTTGGACCCTATATTAAATGGAATGGTATGTTTATTAATGTGCCTAAGCGTATTATTTTTGATACCATCAAAATGGATGAAGCGATTCCACTAATTGATGCCAAAGAAGAAAAAGAATCTACTCGATACATTCATCGTTGGGAAGCTGAAAAGATTTCGGTAGAGAATGGCCGATGGGGACCTTATATTAAATTTGGAAAAAAATTGATCAACATTCCAAAGACTGAAGGACAAAAGGTAACCTCAGAAATTGCGGCCTCTATGACGCTTGACCAAGTCAAAAAGCTTATTGAAAATGAAATTCCCGGAGTTTTCGATAAAAAAACTAAAGCAAAAAAGAAAGCATCCAAATAGAATGGATACTGTTTTCCAGTAATTATAAATCCAGTGTTCTGTCTTTTGAATGCAGCTTGAATAGCGCCATAATCATTTTAGCCAGATGATGGAATGCTGGCAATAAACTTGGATGTAATAAATTATTCTTATCGTACATAATTAAATAATAATTCATTCCTTCCATATAAAATGATTTTTGAGTCGATAACAAATCAATGACATCTTTTTGAAAATATTCTCGGATTATAGTCTGATATTCTCCAGTAAGTTTAAACTTTTCTGAAAAAACTGGATATTCTAAAAAGTTTATGTCTTCAATTCCAATCCATGATAATATTTTATCCATGAAATTTTCTGGTTTTAATTGGAAATGGGGCAATGAAAGATGTTTGGAATCAAAAAAAACCACCGTTTGTTTATAGGTTATACGGTTGTTATTCGCTTGAATACTATATTGGTAGTCAAAAATATATTCATTCTCAATGATATCCTCTTTGGAGAGAATATTTTTAACTTTTTTTTGTCCACCTTTTTTAAACAAGCCAAATTCATTCAATTGCTGTCTTAATCCAAACTTATCTTCTTGATCAAATTTCATTCTCACATTATATGCCTGAGATTCAATTTCATTCTTACGGTGTTCTTCCAATTGAAAAAGATTACGAAAAATAGACATGATGGTTATTTATTATAACAGTTTCAGGCTTGCAAAATCTTGAATGAGATGGTCAGCAATCTTTTCTGATGTCCGGCCATCACCTAATACTGTCTGCAGTTCCTGGTAATTTAATTTAATCTTCGTTCTAATAATCGGGTCCTTTAATCGTCGGATTTCAGTCTGTAAATTATCGTCAGTTAATTCATATTGAATAAGTTCCGTAATAACATTTTTATGTAAGATCAGGTTGACGAGGCTTATATAGGAAAGTTTAATTAAACGTTTAGCAATTTCATAAGAAATGCTATTTCCTTTATAACAAACTACTTGCGGAACATTAAACAATGCCGTTTCGAGCGTTGCCGTACCGGACGTTACAATTGCTAAAAAAGATTGATGCAAAAGTTGATACGTATTATCATATACAATGTGAGTTCCTGGTCGAATGTCCTTAACTAACGAATTGTAAATGGCTTTATTATGTTCAAGCCCTGCTATGACTACATTATATTTATTTTCGTTTTTTAATGCATTTAAAAAAATGGGAAGTTTTGTTTTGATTTCTTGTGCGCGGCTACCTGGCAACAATGCAATGATTGATCTGCTATCAATTTGGTTGTTTGATCGAAATTTCGGATTAAATTTAAATTGGCTAATGTTATTTATTAGTGGATGGCCCTCAAAAATAACCGGATAACTATGTTTTTTATAAAATTCCTTTTCAAATGGGAGAATGACAAACATTTTCTTAACGCAAAGCTTAATAATTTCCACCCTTTTTTCTTTCCAAGCCCATACTTGAGGTGAGATATAATAATATACAGGAATGTTTTTTGATTTTGCCCATGCAGCCATCCTAAGATTAAATCCAGGATAATCTATCAGTAATAGGGCATCAGGCTTCCAAGCCAGGATACTTGATTTGGTCAGCCGGAAGAGCTTTAAAATATACCAGAGATTTCTTAGCACCTCAACAAAGCCCATAAAACTGGCATTTTCATAATGGAAGTCAATGTCTGCTCCTTCGGCTTTCATTTTATCTCCACCCCACGCTTTAATAGATATATCAGGTTGCTTTTGTTTTAATTGCCTGATCAAAGCTGCTCCATGCAAATCACCTGATGCTTCCCCAGCAATAATATAAAGTTTCAAGAAAGCTAAAAATTTAATAAATCTTTACCATAATAATACATCCAGAGTACGACAAATAAAAAAGTAGGAAACACAATACCTCGCATGGCATCTATCCATCCATTTTTATTAAAATATTGGATAGGAATTATATTGGCAATGATAGAAATTAAGGCTATAGTCCGTTCCCTAAAATTAGTTTGCATTCCTTCGCTATTGATTACCCCAGCAATATCCAGGCGTTCATAAATTACCAAAAGAATTCCATAGCAAGCGATGGGCACTAATAACCCTGTCAAAATACCCATCCATATTTTATTCCAGGGATGATTGATCTGTATCATGCATGTATATTTTCAAAATGCACATTGGATTTTATACCTGTGTGAACTGTAAGGTCATGCCCTGAAGGCACTATACTTATAAAGCCATTTTCAAGTGCCCAAAGATCTGTATCTTCTCCTGGGTCGGTACAATGAAACTCTCCGGTAAGCCAGTAATACGTTTCATTTCGTGGGTCTTTACCTTCTTTGAATTCTTCCACCCAGGAGCCTTCGGCCTGTCTGCAAACTTTTAAACCTTTAATTTCCTTTTTAGTAAGTTTTGGAATGTTGACATTCAATAATTTACAATCGTTAATTCCAAACGTCAATGCCGTTGTAATTATTGAATTGATAAAATCAACTGAAGCATCAAAATCAGCGTCAAAAGAATAATCCATCAAGGAAAAGCCAATAGATGGTATGTGTTCCAGCGAAGCTTCCATAGCCGCCGACAAAGTGCCTGAATAGATTATATTTATAGAAGCATTTGATCCGTGGTTTATTCCAGAGATACATAGGTCGATATTTCGATCTTTTAGGAGCACATTTTTGGCCAATTTGACACAATCCACTGGTGTTCCTGAACACTCGTAGGACTCCACTCCTTCAAAATTCTGAATTTTATGTAGTCGTAGCGGATGATTGATAGTAATTGCGTGGCCCATGCCCGACTGCGGTGAATTTGGTGCGACTACGACGACATCTCCGTGCTTTTTGGCGATATTTACCAATGCTTTTAAGCCTGGAGCAAAAATGCCGTCATCATTGGTTACTAAAATTAACTTATTCATACTGGTAAAGAATTGGCCAAAGATACATCCTAAGTTCTTACTTTTACAGAGACCAATCAGCGTTCATGGATTATAAGGACATTATCAATTTATTACTAAAACAAGGCCCAAAACCCATATTTTTCTTAGGAGGAGATGAAGCCTTTTTTATTGATCAGATAATGAATTTTGCGGAAGAAAATATTATTCCGTCGGAAGAAAGTGATTTTAATTGTCAAGTGCTTTATGGAAAAGAAACTTCCATGAAACAACTTGTCGACATATGTCGAGAGAATCCATTTATGGGTACTCGAAAATTGGTATTGCTTAAAGAAGCCCAGGAAATTAAAGATAAAGAATGGGAATTATGTATTCCATATTTAAAAAATCCAGTTCAAACAACCCTGTTGGTTATTGCATTTAAAAATAAAAGGCCGGACGGTAGGTTGCTCTGGGTGAAGGCGGTAAAAGAAAATACTATCTATTTTGAATCCAATGAATTAAAAGACTATCAACTTCCTGCATTTATTACGAGCCAATTAAAGTTAGCAGGATTTAAAATTGATGAAGAGGCTAGTTTGTTGATGGCAGAATTTATCGGCAATAATCTTTCACAAATATTTAATGAAATTCAAAAACTCAAACTAAATATCGAAAAGGGCTCCAATATTTCCAAAGATATGATTGCGGAGCAAATCGGTTTTAGCAAAGAATGTAATGTATTTGAACTTCAGAAGGCTTTTAACACCAGGGATGTTAAAAAAATCTATTTTATTTCTGCTAATTTGGCGGCTAATATCAAGAATAACCCGCTTGTTATGATTATTGGTGCTCTCTTTAATTATTTTACTAAAATTTGGTTGACGAAGCAATATCTATCCAAAAATGACAAAGACCTTATGAGTATCTTAAAATTAAGTTATGCAAGTTATTTGAATGATTATCGTATGGCGGCCTCCAAATATACATTAGCATCATTGGAAAACGCTATTCAACTCTTGAGCAATTACGATCTCAAATCTAAAGGTGTTAATGTACATACTGTAAAAGACAACGATTTGTTACTTGAATTGATTTTGAGACTTAATCGAATTTAACCTACTATCACAAAAAATAAAACCAACTATTTCATGAAGAATCGTTTCTTTAATTTGCTATTGATTTTTATAATCCTTGGAAGTCAGGCATGCAAAAAAACTTATTTAGTCTCCGTGTCCTCCAATCCTGAGGCATTTAAGCATTTAGTGAGTGGATTTAATTCAGGACAACAAAAACGAAGTGAAGCAATACGAATTTTCTTATCCGCGGAACCCAATAATAAGAATTTCAAAAAGACGGCGCTCAATCCATCTATGCTAACCATCGAGCCTAAGTTGGCAGGAGAATTAAAGTGGTCAGAGCCCAATATCATAGAATTTTATCCTGCAAGCGCAGACATTAAAACAGATCAAGTTTATGAAGTGAAGCTAGCGCTTAAAGAAATTTTTGAAAATGTACCAGATAGTATCGGTGTTTTGGCTTTTTCGGTTAGTTATCTGCCACTTCAACTTAGTGTGGAGTTTGATTTTTTAAGACCTGATCCTTCGAATCCAGAGTTTATGTATCTCACCGGTAAAGTCCGTTGTACTGAAGCCATTAATTTAGTTGACCTCATAGAGCATATCAAATTTAGTCAGGATAAGGGAGGTGTCTTGAAACCCAGTTTTGAGAAAGATCCGAATTCTTCCGAAGAAGTTTTTTTTAAATTGAGTGAAATCAGGCGCAACACAAATTCAACTTTTGTAAATATGGAATGGTATGAAAAGCCAGAGAAAAAGGAACTTTTAAGATCTAAAAAATTGGAGGTTCCAGCAAAAGATGAATTTATCATAACAGGAATCCGGCAGAACAATGAATCCGAACGCTCGTTTACCGTTTATTTTTCTGATCCCCTCTCCACAACACAGGATGTCAGCGGGTTTTGTCAAATCCAAAAGAATACCCAGGTATTAAATATAAAGAAGGAAATGGATCATATCCAGATTTTTGTACCTGAAATGTTAGCGCAAAATTCAGGCAATTTAGTTATTAGTAATAAATTTCAGAATACCAAAGGGAAAAAACTTGCCACTGATTTTACGTATGCCTTTAATTTTGAAGAGCAAAAACCGCAACTCAAATTTAATAATAAATCTGCCAACAGCATTCTACCCTATACAGATGAAGTGCTACTTCCATTTGAGGCGGTAAATTTGAATGCTGTCGATGTAGAAATATTTAAAATATTTTCCAGCAATGTACTTTACAATATGCATATGGATTATTCCTATGATATTTATAATTTAGTTAAGTTGGGGCGAGTTATCCATCAGCAGCACATTGATTTATCTAGTTTAAACTCTGAATCAAATAAAAAAGACTGGAAGAAGTATGCCTTGGATCTTAAAAAAATGATTGATGCTGAGCCTGGTGCATTGTATGAAATCCGCTTGACTTTTTTACCGTCGTATACAAGTTATTATTGCGCAACCGGTAAGCCTGTAATTCCATCTACAGATCAATATAATTATTCAGGTGATCCAAATATTATTTCAAATTGGAAAGATTACTGGTATCATGATGAAAACGACACAGGAAATGAAAACAATAACAACGAGGATCCATGTAGCCGCCAATACTATCGAAGTGAGCGGTTTATAAGAAAAACTATATTGGCATCCAATATTGCTTTAATGGCAAAATCCTCCTTGACGGGAAAACAAACGTATGCCGCTGTTTATGATATTTTGAATGGCGCGCCTATTTCAGGAGCTCAAGTCAAATTTTATGATGCCCAGTTACAAGAGTTAGTGACACAAACCACCGATCAACATGGGGTGATCATGCCAGAAACTTCCAGAGCTGTGAACTATGTCATAGCGCAACATGGAAAAAACTATAGTTATCTCAAGCTTGCTGAAGGTATGTCGATTTCATTAAGCGAGTTTGAAGTAGCCGGTGTTTCTAGTAAGGATGGTATGAAAGCATCCATTTATTGCGAACGCGGAGTATGGAGACCCGGAGATTCAATTTTTCTGAATACAATTCTTTATCAATCAGGCATTAGAATTCCTAACAATTTAGCGTTGGAATTGAAATTGAAAAATCCAAAAGGCCAAGTAGTTTATTCTGAAATGAAGAATACAAACCTCATGGGATTATTTTCATTTACCATTCCTACGTTACCGTCTTTTTTAACAGGTAATTATATAGCGGAGTTAAAAGTGGGCGCCTCCACATTTGAAAAGAAACTTAAAATCGAAACAATAAAACCAAATCGATTCAATATTCAATGGAATATTGCACAAGGTTCAGAAATAGAGAAGGACCAGGATTTAAAATTAAAAGTTAGTTGGTTGCACGGTGCCGTTGCAGGAGGTATGAAGACTAAAGTGGATGCACGCTATCATCTTATGGAGCCTGAATTTAAAACCCATAAAAACTATGTTTTTCTCAATCCGGAAGTAAGTCATTTTTCTGGAGAAGCAATTTTGTTTGATGGTAATTTGAATGATCAAGGCGAGACTGATATACAGCTAACAAATATTCAACAATCAGAAAACAGCGGAAAACTCGCATGCAGTTTGATTTCCAAAGTTTTCGACCCAGGTGGAGATATCAGTACAGACTATTTCGACGCAACAATTTCCAATTTTAATGAATACGTTGGAATAAGTCTGCCGGAGTCACCTTACGGCAAGCGTATGGAAGTTTTTAGCGATCAAATCATGAGATGCGTAGTTTTGGATTCTAAAGGAAAAGCCGTCGCAAACAGAGATCTTAAACTGGAGTTGTACCGGGTAGAATGGCAATGGTGGTATGAAGTACGAAATGGCAATGGTCATTATTCTCATCATGATTATAAAACATTGATTGAAACGAAAACAGGAAAAACTGATGTAAATGGATTAACAGAAATTAAATTTTACTTTAAGGATTATCAACGATACTTTGTAAAAGTTACCAATACCAAAAATGGATATACTACTGGCGATTTTTTCTACACAGGCTGGCCATATGATGAATCTTCCGGGAGCAAGGAATTTGCCAATATCATCAACTTTAAAACGGATAAAGAAAAGTATCAAGCCGGAGAATCGGCCAAAGTGATTTTACCTGGAGCTAAGAATGCCAAATACCTGATTTCTATAATACGCGAAAATAAAATCCTTAAACATGTTCAGATTCCGTCACAAGAAAATCAAACTGAATATAAATTTGAGGTAACACCAGATATGATACCTAATGTCTATTTGGACGTGACTATGATTCAGTCAGCAAAAGGAATTAGCAATGATTTACCCCTGAGAATGTATGGAGTGGTACCCGTTTTGGTGGAAGATGAAAACCGTAGATTATTACCTGAAATAAAAGCAAAGGATCAAGTAAAAACAGATGAGAATTTCACGGTGGAAGTATCGGAAAAAAAGGGAAAGGTCATGGCTTATCATTTGTTCATAGTTGATGAGGGTTTGTTAAGTATTACCCGATTTAAAACTCCGAATCCTTATGATGATTTGTTTCAGAAAGAAGCGTTAACTATGATGACATGGGATAACTATGAAGATATTATTGGTTCTGCTGGAAATGATATTTTTAAAGTCTTCAGTATTGGTGGTGATGAAGCAATCTCCGCAGCAGATGCGGCAAAGATGAATCGATTCCGCCCCGTAATATTGCGTTCAGGCCCTATGAGCTTAGCAAAAGGCGAAAAGAAGACCCATACGTTTAAAATTGCCAATTACACAGGTGCTGTTCGAGCGTTTGTGGTAGCCAATAACGAAATGAGCTTTGGTTCTGCAGAAAAAGAAATTAAAGTCAAAAAGGAGTTAATGACACAAATTACGTTACCAAGAGTGATTGCGGTAACAGATCAATTGGCTGTTCCTGTCACAGTATTCTCTACAGATCCTGGAATTAGAGATGTGAATGTCAGTTTAAGTGTCACAGGAAATCTGACCATAGTAGGGGAGAGTACTAAAATAATAAGCTTTACAAAAGAAGGCGATCAAACTGTATTTTTTAATGTCAAAGCCATAAATAAAGTAGGCCCGGCGAGTGTAAAGGCAATTGTAAAAAGTCAACAATTTAGTGCAGAGCATGTCATAGAGACTTATACAGACAACCCAAATCCGATGACGCATACTGTGAAATCATTTTGGCTAGAACCTGGTCAAAAAATACAAGAAAAAATTCCAGTGTATGGCATGGATGGTAGTCGTTCTGTAAGCTTGGAGGTCTCAGGATTTCAAGGAGTGAGTCTGAACAAATATTTATCCCAGTTAGTAGCTTATCCACATGGTTGTGCAGAACAAATTATTTCAAAAGCTTTTCCGCAAATATATTTAAGTCAACTATTAGATTTAAGTTTAGAACAAAAGACAAGCGTGAATCAGCATGTCGAATATACGTTGGATAGACTAAGATCTTATCAGCATAGTGATGGCAGTTTTGAATATTGGCCAGGTTCCGATGAATCGTTTGATTGGTTGAGTTCCTATGCAGGACATTTTTTAATTGAAGCTAGAAATCAAGGATACCGAATACAAGATGACATGCTCCGAAATTGGTACTCTCATCAACGATCAAAAGCCAATGCACATTCTAAAACTAAAAACAAGTACAGCGAGGTAATTCAAGCATATCGGCTTTATACATTAGCATTATATCAAAAGCCGGAATGGGCGTCTATGAATCGTATGGTGCAAGATAAACATGACCAGGTGTTGACAAGCTATCTATTAGCAGGTGCCTACGGATTATCCGGTCGAAAAGAAACGGCAGAAAAATTAATTTCCGGAATTAAAATCTCCATAGCTGATTATACAGATTCCTATTATACCTATGGAACGCCTATTCGCGATGAAGCGATGATCTCTTTACTATTATTAAATTTAGATAAAAAAACAGAAGCCTTTCAGCTAATGAACCGCTTGATTCAAAAGTTGAGCAATGAAGCCCAACTAAATACCCAGGAAATGAGTTTTGTACTTTGTGGGTTTAGTAAGTTATATCCTTCCAATGGATCTGCACAAGCTGCTAAATTTAGTTATTCATGGAATGGCAGTAACAAAGACATCCAACAGAACACGCCTTTTTACTCCACTGATTTGGACGATGCATCTATTCAAGATTTTCAATTTTCAAATAAATCCAGTGTTCCACTTTATGTTCAACTGGTTCAAAGTGGTAAAACGATCGGTACAGAAAAAGTCAATGAAGCCAGGGGAATTAGTATAGCCGTCCATTATTATTCAAATAATAAAACGGCTGACCTCAATCAATTAAAAAGTGGGGATGAATTAGTGGCTCAGATCACCGTTACCAATGATGGAAGTAAGGGACATCTTTTTAATTTAGCATTAACGTCTGTATTTCCTTCAGGATTTGAAATTACTAATACACGTATAGGAGGTTTGACACAAACCAATTCTCTGCTTGATTATATTGATTACAGGGATGATCGGGTGCATGCATATTTTAGTCTAGGCATTGGTAAGTCGGTGACGGTACAAATTCCTATGGTGGCGGCGTATGTTGGTACGTATCAATCTCCAGAGCAATTTTGTGAGGCTATGTATGATCCGAGCTGCTATGCAAGGTACAGAAAGGGAACGGCTACCATTCGTTCGGTACGATAGGATATGTCATTTTACCGCGTTTGCAAATTCAGCTTGATAAGTATTTTTATCAGTTGGCTGGCTGCAAT
The DNA here is from genome assembly GCA_030856215.1 of Bacteroidota bacterium. Taxonomy (GTDB): domain Bacteria; phylum Bacteroidota; class Bacteroidia; order Chitinophagales; family Saprospiraceae; genus Vicinibacter. The sequence goes on along the minus strand of JALYPU010000145.1, from coordinate 6,792 downwards.
TGTATGTTCTGTTTCTCTATTTGATGATCTGGCATTTTCGAAAGTTCTTTTTGATCAGAATGGCGAACTATTATCCTCGCGTATAGCGGAAGATGGGCAATGGAGGTTTCCATTAGTGGAGAGTATCCCAACTAAGTATGCGTTGTGTTTATTGCAATTCGAAGATAAAAGATTTTATTACCACTTAGGCGTTGACCCTATCGCCATTTTACGCGCTTCTTCAAAAAATTTTAACGACCAAAAAGTAGTTTCCGGAGCAAGTACGATTAGTATGCAGGTAGTACGATTGGCAAGAAAAAAGAAGCAGCGTAATTTTGGAGATAAGTTAGTTGAAATTTGGCTAGCGGTAGGTTTGGAGTTTTGGAATTCAAAAAAAGAAATTTTAAATTGGTACTGCAGATTAGCCCCTTTTGGTGGAAACGTTGTCGGATTAGAGACTGCTGTTTGGAGATATTATGGCAAAGTAAGTAATGATTTATCCTGGGCGGAATCTGCACTGTTGGCCGTATTGCCCAACCAACCTTCCTGGATGCATTTAAATAGAAACCGAGAAAAATTACTACACAAAAGAAATCGATTACTTAAAAAATTATATGAACAACAAATTATAGATGAGGAAATTTATGAACTTTCATTATTAGAACCTATTCCACCTAAACCCGTCCCAATAAATCGGATGGCGCCGCATGCTTTAGATTATTTAATAAAAACTAGACCAGAAAAGTATTATTTTGAATCCACGATTGATCGGCAATTACAAAACATTGTCAATAATATTTCAATTCGGCATCATAGAGGGTTTAAAGAAAATGACATTCACAATATTGCTGCCATTGTAATTGAAAATTCAAATAGAAATGTGAGAGCTTATGTTGGTAATGCAGTGGATACTGGATTGATGCGGGAGGCAGCGGTAGATATGGTCCACGCGCCTCGCTCATCTGGAAGCATTTTAAAACCCCTGCTTTTAGCATGTATGTTGGATGAAAATATTATTAACAACAAGTCTTTGGTAGCGGATATTCCAACGTTGATACAAGATTTTAAACCAGAAAATTTTGACAGAAACTATTTAGGGGCAGTAAGAGCAGAGGAAGTTATTCAAAAATCCCTCAATGTGCCGAGTGTAAATTGGTTAAAAGAATATGAGTACGATCACTTTTACACAAAGTTGAAGAGTTTTGGTTTTTCTCATTTATTTCGACCCGCAGAAGATTATGGGCTTTCTTTGATTTTGGGAGGAGCTGAAGTGTCTATGTGGGATCTGGGAAAAGTTTATTCAGGTTTAGCTCAGACGTTATTGCAGTACAATATTAATAGTGGTAAATATCATCCGGAAGCTCTTAAAGCTCTAACAATTATTTGTGATTCTACATTTCTTAATTCCTCAAAGTATTCCATTCACCCACCAGTTATTTCTGCTTCTTCCATTTATCATATGTTTATGGCTATGGTGGGAGATCGAAATACTGGATTAGAATTTACTTCAGGAATATCGTGGAAAACAGGTACCAGTTTTGGATTCAAGGATGCATGGTGTGTGGGAATTAATCCTGACTATACTGTTGTGTGTTGGATAGGAAATGCAAATGGTTTGGCTCGTCCGGGGTTGATAGGTATACAGACGGCCGCTCCCTATATGTTTGAAATTTTTAGTCATCTCTCTCATGCACATTCCTGGCCCATTCCTTATGATGATATGAAACAGGTGAGGATTTGTGCTCAATCAGGTTATCTTCCTGGATCCTGGTGTAATGATGTGGACACTATATTTGTTGGCTTGAGTCCGAATAAGCTGAAGCTATGCCCCTATCATCAAAAAGTATTCTTAGATTCAACATTACGTTACAGAGTATTTCAGGATTGTTACGTAAAGCCTAAGCCTCATAATTATTTTGTGCTCCCACCCGCTATGGAGTATTATTATAAATTACACCATTCGGATTATACCAGTGTGCCACCACTGCATCCAGATTGTCAAAGCAAGCATGAATTATCGAATCAAGCATTAGATTTTATATATCCTGAGCCCGGAGCAACTTTGTATGCTACCATTGATTTAAGCGGTCAAGAAACGGATATTGTATTTACCGCGGTTCATAAGAATCCTCTCGCCATTTTGCATTGGTTTATGGACGATTCTTATATAATGAGTTCTACTTCGCCACATAAGTTGAAAGTAAAACCAGCCGTCGGACGTCGTACGCTAATGATCACAGATGAGGAAGGGCATAGTGCGATGCGTAAAATCACCGTATTGAATAGAGGCTCGAACAAGTAAGTTGAAGAAACATACTTTTCTCAAGAGTAAAAAATTCTGAATTCCTTAAATGTAAGATTGAAGGATGGACTTAATTATTTGGACAATTTTTTCTTCCATTCCATAATTTTCATGAGGCACTCCACTGGGCTAAGCGTATTGGGATCCACTGATTGTAGGTCTTGAAGAATGCTTTTTTCTTGTGTTTTTTTTAAGTCATCTGGCTGGTTACTAAGTCCCATTTCTTTTTGGGTTCTTTTCGTAATTTGAGAAACCTTTGTTTTTTTATCCAACGATTCTCGGTTAGATTCCAACTCGACTAAAATTTGTTCTGCCCTTTGAACAATCTGCACGGGCATGCCAGCCATTTGTGCTACATGGATCCCGAACGAATGTTCGCTGCCACCCGCCACAAGTTTTCTTAGAAACAAGACTTTATTATTTATTTCCTGCGTGGCCACATGAAAATTTTTAATTCCAGAAAAATGTTTGCTCAATTCATTCAACTCATGATAATGTGTAGCGAACAATGTTTTAGCTTTTCGATCTTTTTGTTCATGCAAATATTCTGCTATAGACCAGGCGATGGAGATTCCATCATACGTGCTAGTTCCGCGTCCAATTTCATCCAATAAAATTAGGGACCGGGAGGACATATTATTTAGGATAGAAGCTGTCTCGTTCATCTCCACCATAAATGTGGATTCTCCGGAGGAAATATTATCACTCGCTCCAACTCTTGTGAATAAACGATCTATAATACCCAGTCGGGCTTCCTTAGCTGGAACAAATGAACCGGTTTGGGCCATAAGACAGATGAGGGCCGTTTGGCGCAACAGTGCAGATTTACCTGACATATTGGGCCCGGTAATCATTAATATTTGTTGGTTCTCATCATCCAAATACACATCGTTAGCTATATACTCTTCTCCTACGGGCAATTGTCGCTCTATCACAGGATGCCTGCCGTCTTTAATATCGATTATAAAGCCTTCGTCAATGATTGGCTTTGAGTAGTTATTCTTTTGCGCAACAATGGCATTGGATAAAATACAATCCAGTACAGCAATTGCATTGGAATTGTGCTGCAGTGTTGGTACATATTCCTGCAAGTGATCTACAAATTTGTGAAATAGTTCTTCTTCCAATTGGATGATACGTTCCTCTGCGCCAAGTATTTTTGTTTCGAGTTTTTTTAGCTCTTCGGTCACGTAACGCTCTCCCGTTGACATGGTTTGTTTGCGTATCCAATGATCTGGAACCAGCCCTTGATTCTTATATTTATTTGTTACTTCTAAAAAATATCCAAAAACAGAATTAAATCCTATTTTCAAATTAGTAATTCCGGTGTTGATAACTTCCTGTTTTTGAATATCCAGGAGAAGGTCTTTACTATTCGTAAGAATGTACCGCAGCTCGTCTAATTCTGTGTGCCAACCATCTTTAAAAATGCCACCCTTATTAGTTTGGTTTGGTGCATCTTCCTTGATTTGTATTTGAATGTTTTCGAGTAGTGTGGCACAATGTTGCATTTTTTCTGAAAGCTTCAACAAAAAAACATTGCTTAGGGCAAGTAAATATTCTTTTATGGGTTTTATTTTCGCAAGGCTATTTTTTATATGAATAATTTCTCGAGGGTTAATTCGTCTCAGAGGGATTTTTGAAACCAATCGTTCCAAATCTCCAAAAGAATGCAAATATTCTTTTAATACGCTGGCTTCTTCTTGTTGTTTTATAAGTGACGCGACAGCATCCAATCTTTCATTAATTCTCAGTTCATCCAACAAGGGCATTACCAACCATTTGCGGAGCATTCGGGAACCCATAGGGGTAAATGTGTGGTCTAAAATTTGGATTAACGATTTTCCTTCCCGATGAATAGATTCTAAAAGCTCCAGATTCCGGATGGTGAATAAGTCCATCCATACGAAATCTTCGCTTGCCAGTCTGTTGATTTGGGTGAGGTGCGCGGGATTTTTATTTTCGGTGCTGTCCAAATAATAAAGTATGGCACCTGCAGCAATTTGGCCGTGAAATTGATCTTCTACGCCAAATCCTTTAAGTGTTTGTACCTTAAAATGTTTGAGTAATTTTTCTCTGGAAAATGGCAATTGATAAATCCATTCTTCCAGTGTATACGTATAATATGATTCACCGAAATCTGTTTCAAATTTATTTTTTAATGATCTGGGTAATATAATTTCCGAAGGGGAAAAACTTTCCAATAATTTCTGAATATATTCTGATTTTCCTTCTGCCAAATAATATTCACCCGTAGAAACGTCCGCTAAAGAAATTCCATAATGATCATTCGCAAAATAGACAGATGCTAAAAAATTATTTTTGCGGAAGTCCAGTAATTTTTCATCCGTAGTAACCCCCGGAGTGATGACATCCGTGATACCTCGATTGACTACTTTTTTCCCTTTCGAAGGTTTTTCTAGTTGTTCGCATATGGCAACCCGATAGCCAGCCCGAATGAGTTTTGGTAAATAGGCATCCAGGGAATGGTAAGGGAAGCCGGCAAGTTTAATATCCGCGCCTCCATTATTCCGGCTGGTCAATACAATGCCCAGGGCTTTTGAAGCCTTTATGGCGTCTTCTCCAAATGTCTCATAAAAATCTCCCACCCTATATAAAAGCAGTGCATCCGGGTGTTTTGCCTTCATAGAATAATACTGCTCCATGAGGGGCGTTAGGGACTGTACTTCAAATAATAAATTTTGTTCTTTCAAGCCTTGGATTAAAACACAAAGAAAGTCAATTTTAAGTCATATTAAGCTCTTTGTTATATGTTTAATTCAGTTTATCAGTTCAAGAAATGGAGGTATTATTTTGCATATAAAAAAAGTAATGTTTCTTTATTCCTATGGGTAAATTTTTATAAAAATAAAATAAAAATTAATGAATGCTTGTTTACTTTTAGTCTTTATTAATTTAGACCAAAAAACGATATATGCCTGCAGGAGTTTTTAGGAGTTTATCAGCATCTGAGTACCAAAAATTAATTGACGCTATCCCATTAATAGCCATTTTAATTGCGGGTGCAGATGGTCACATTGATTTTAAAGAAAAGGAATGGGCAGAAAAATTATCTAAAATCAGAAGCTACGCTCATGAATTTGATTTAAAGGCCATCTATCAAGAGGTCGATAAAAATTTTAAACCGAATTTTGAATCATGGATATCTAAACTTCCTACAAATGCAAATAAGCGGTGTAAAGAAATTTCCCTCGAGTTGGCTTCATTGAATGCTATTTTCGCAAAGCTTAATATGCGAACAGCTTCTCAGCTATATAATAGTTATTTATCCTACTCAGAACAAGTAGCCAAGGCTAGTGGTGGATTTCTGCGTTTGATGGCGGTTAATGTTGAAGAAAACATTTACATAGGGCTCCCTATGCTTGATCCGATCTTTTTTGAGGAAATTGATGATGATGAATGAGTAAAAAGACATAGCGATGCCTTTTTACGAAGTGAACCGAAAATGAATCCGGAGCCAGTGGAGGATTCATTGAGGCATGGAGGAAGATGCAAAGTAGTGCTTTCCGCCAGTTGGCGGAAAGTTCCCTCGCTTTGGATGATCGAGTAAAAAGACATAGCGATGCCTTTTTACGAAGTGAACCGAAATCGAAGCAGTAGCTTGCGAATGCTTCGATGAGGTATTGCTTTAAATTTGAACTAACTTTTAATAATTTCTATTTGTTCTTTTCCAATCGATGAAAAGAACCAAAAATCTTGTCCAAAATAAGGCGCTTATGCTATACTCATAGCCATCAGCTCGTAATTTTCTGCTTCGCTGATCTTCGACGATGCCTCTGTTGGTTTGGTTTTTTCAAACCCTTTAATTCTCCTCCTAAATAGTAGTCTTGTATTTCAGTGTCAAAGCTCAAAGCCGCGACGAAAATTACTCGCCACGCGCTGTATTTTGGACTGAATATGAACAAATAAAAAGGCATACAATATGCCTTTTTACGAAGAGAACCTGAATGAACTAAAAGACATAGAGATGTCTTTTAGTGAAATGAACCGAAAATGAAGCTGTAGCCTGCGTAAGCTTCATTGAGGCTTGGTGAGTGCAGCGTTCAACTCACCCCCAACCCCTCTCTTCAAAGAGAGGGGGAAGAAATACGAAGAGAACCGAAATCGAAGCAGTAGCTTGCGAATGCTTCGATGAGGCATGGAGGGAGATGCACAGTAGTGCTTTCCGCCGGTTGGCGGAAAGTTCCCTCGCTTAGGAGATGCTTTCCGCCAGTTGGCGGAAAGTTCCCTCACTTTGGATGATCGAGTAAAAAGACATAGAGATGTCTTTTTACGAAGTGAACCGAAATCGAAGCTGTAGTTTGCGAAAGCTTCGATAAGGCATGGTGAAAGTTGTAAAGTAGTGCTTTCCGCCAGTTGGCGTGGAGGAAGATGCAATTAAACTCAATAAATCAAGAAATCAAACAATCACTTGTTCGATGGAAATAATTTGCCTACCTTTACATATTAATATATTGAATAATATGATTAGTAAACCAAGCGAGCGTTTT
>JALYPU010000139.1 GCA_030856215.1 Bacteroidota bacterium | reverse complement strand
TTTCATTCCAGGGACTACCAATTTCACCAACACCTGATTACAAATAAGATGCTGACGAAAGGCCAATTCAAAAGCAGCCGGTTCCGCGTCTATCGCCATTCCAGCGGGGGGGCCTCCTGTATTATTGATTAATATATCGACACTTTTATGTAACACCAACTGGTGTATTTTTTTTTGGACGTCCTCCGGGTTGTTAAAATCTGCTGCAATAAATTGATGGTGCGCATGCGAATTTTGAGGCAACCTAGTCATAATGTCGGCTAGTTCCTCAGCATTTCGTGCAACTAAAGTCACACTAGCTCCAGCTTCAGCTAGTGCAAACGCGATAGCCTTTCCGATTCCCTTACTCGCTCCGCAAACCAGCGCGTGTTTGTATTCCAAATGTATATTCATAATTATTATTCCAGGATACCTTTATAAATCAACAGTTATGTAGAAACGTTTTTTTTGAGTATTTAAATATTTACCAAAAATTTAAAATACATAAACACGTAGAAAGTTTTCTAAATCATATCTATCTCGGTATTGTCCCCAATGTTATAGCTTTGATATCGGCCTCTTACCACTGCATCATTCCCAATAATGGAATGTTGTAAAACAATATCTTCTAATATGGTATAGTTTCCAACAATGGCATCTTTTAAAATAGTATTATCTATTTGTGAATTATCCCCTATCGTCACATGTGGACCAATGATGGAATGGTTTATTTTACAATTTTTACCAATGTGCACAGGCGGAATAATGATGCTCCCCTCCATCGATGGCTGGGCTATTGTGTTTAATTGACGATCCAATAAGATGGCGTTCGTTTCTAATAAAACTTCTTTTTTCCCACAATCAAACCAGTTTTTTACTTCCATCACCTCCACTCGGGTTCCGGTCTCAATCATGCGCATTAAACCATCCGTAAGATGATATTCTCCCCGCGTTTTTATTTCATGTTGAATATTATATTCCAGTGCTTCAAAAAGTTTATTGAATTCTTTAATAAAATATAATCCAGCAATGGCTAAATTAGATTTTGGAATTACGGGCTTTTCTATGAGTCTTTTTACATGTAAATTTTCATCCAACTCGACCACGCCAAAACTTCTTGGATCATTCACTTTTTGTACCGCCAGGGTGGAGTATTTGCTATGCATCAATACATGTAGGTCAATATCCAAAATGGTATCTCCTAATTGTATTAGAACCTGGTTATCGCCATTGATATATGGCTTACAGGTGTATATGGCATGACCCAAACCCTCTCGTTCACCTTGTACGACGTACTCCTTTTTAATTTGTGGATAATACTCATCCAGATACGCTTTCATCTTTTCGCCAAGGTATCCGATCACAAAGACGAAATCATTAATACCTGCGGCAATGAGTTTATCAATAATAAAGGCAATAATCGGTTTGCCCGCGACTGGTATCAGCGGTTTAGGTTGTGTATACGTCAGCGGACGAAGCTTGGTTCCTGCTCCGGCAACTGGGATGATGGCCTTCATACTCAGTTTATTAGGCAAAATTCACGCCAGAAAAGAAATAGGTAGGCAAATTTCTACTACGTTTAGGAAGCTTTAATCGGGTTTCACGGACAAATTTATTTTGTTGTTTTTTCAACGCTTTTTATTAATAAGCTGTAGTCGCCTTTATCTGCTGCTTTAAGAGCAGAAATATATTCGCGCCTCCCTTTAGTATCATTTAATAAATCTGAGTAAATCCATGTCAATGGATCTTTATTGTAAATTTTTTCAAGTATTGTGTCCGCAATTATTCTTGAATGTCTTCCATTTCCATTTGGATAACAATGAATTTGGACTAGTCTATGATGAAAACGAAGAGCAGTTTCTGTCGGATCCCACGTATTATTATGTATCCAAAATAAAGCATCTTCATTTAATTTTTTTCTCTCGACAACAATTTGATTGGGTTTTACACCAACATTGGTTTCTTTTTTTCTTTGCTCTCCTCCCCATTTCCAAACATTCCCAAACATTTTTTTATGTAACAAATCCTGGAACTCCTCTGAAAATAATTTCGATGCCTCAATTGTTTTTAATGAAAGTAGCCACTGAAAAGCCTCTTCAATATTGTTTTGTTCCACTTCATCTAACTGTTTCCTAGTTGTGACGTGTCCTGGAATTATTAAATCTAGCTCCTCATGCGATAGTTCAGTATCGCCTTCTTTGGCTTCAAATTTTAATCCCATATAATTTTAGGCAAGGTTCTTATTATTTCCTCGGCACGATCTTCAATCGCTTTTTTCAGTTTTTTGTCGCTAATTTTTTGATCTTCTAATTCCATTTGCCTGGAAGTCCTCATTACAATTTTTGTTGCCAACTGTATCGCTTTCTGTTTTACCATTTTTTCTAGCGTCTCTGTGTGTACAAATCCATATACCAATTTTAATTCCATCGCAGCACCTATTTCCTTTAACTTCTTTATTGTTATTTTCCCTTCTTCTTCTCTTTTCTCTAAAGCTAAAATGGCTTGCGGTGAGGTCTTTAATTTTTCCGCTAACTGCAAAGCAGTCATTGACAAAGACGTTCTTATTGTATGTACCCACCCTTTTTTAGGCACATTTACGGTATCTTTAAAATCATTCAATTGCTCATCAATCTGACTAATTTGTAATTTTTTGTTATTATACTTCATATCTAGTTGATTTTCAGGTTTTTATAATTTTTAGTGGATGAATCTATTACAAATATACATTTTTTAACAATGTATACATTGTTTTTAATTCATTTTTTACAATGTTCACATTGTTTTATATAACTATTAATACAACATATACATTGTAAACTACCAGCGCATAGTTATGGATGGGTTGCTGATAAAAAGGCACTTCTTTTCAATGGAAAATACCATACACTTAATAAGACCCCAGAGCTATACACCTAAATTACGGATATCGATCATCGTAAAATTGGTAACCCACCCGACCATATGGATATAAGCAGCTTAGCGGAATAACTTCATATATTTGTATGTGGTGCGTCATGCAATGGAAGTCTCTAATAACTTAACCAACTAAAAATAAATGGCAGACGATACAGTCGAAGAACATTTAGATAGTCCGACAAATACGCAATCGGAAAATCTTTCGAGTGAAATTATTCCTAATACAGACACAGAGATTGTTAACCCAAATCACGCAGCAGAAAATATGGAAGTGCATACACATCCTCACCATGTAACTCATAAAAAGAAATGGTTTGAATATCTTTTGGAGTTTTTAATGCTTTTTCTTGCAGTATTTTTAGGCTTTGTCGCAGAAAATATAAGAGAGCATGGAGTAGAGCATAACCGGTCGAAGGAATATGCGATATCATTAGTGCAGGATTTGCAAAATGACAAAGCTTCCATTGATGTTCAAAAGAAATCAGCCAAAATTTTTGTTACAATATCAGATAGCCTGTTAAACCTTAGCAAAAGACAGTTAGAAGGCAGAAACGCTTCCGAATTTTCTTATTACGCCCGATTTATGTATTGGACAGTTCCTCTCAAATGGAACCGCGCTACATTTGAGCAAATTAAAAATTCGGGGAGCCTCAGGTATTACAAAAATTACAAGCTATTGGAAAAGCTCATGAAATATGATGGGTTAGTAAATGAAATCGAGGGGGAATTTAAAAATCATCAGACAAGAGGGAATTTGCTAATAAATCATATTAATAAAATTATTGAACCCGGAATTCATCATGATTTATCAACGTATATGTTATTTTTTATAAAACACCAAAAAACAAAAAGACATTTTTGGCACATTCTGGATATATTTTAATCCGAGTTGTAATTTTCGCAAGTTTTTTGGCGACCATTCATAATCTTTGCCAATTCTATAATGTTCCAATTTACAATTCTTTTAGAGAATTAGTTGTAAGACCTCTCTATGTAATTTATGGACTTATGATATTGTCGCTTTTTTATTTTGCTTACAGATTATGGAGTAAAGAATATAAGTTAAGTGTAGGTAGTTTTCAAGATGTCGATTTTTAACTTAGTGACAGAAAAAACGCCCTATAACATGGGGTTTTGTGCAAGTGTGACTTGACGTTGGAGCAATCGGCATCAATTCGCTATCATCAGCAGTTTCAGCTTGACGGAATTCTGTTGAGCATTAGTTCTAACAATCAACTTTTAATTATAAATTTAGCTTCAGTTCCGGGGCGGACGGAATTCTATTACCCCCACTTCAACTTCGGCAAGCCCGGGTCGTTAGCAGAAAGACAAGCAAAAAATTGCTTAATAAAAAAATCTTCTTATATTTGCCGTCTCAAAAATTAAAAACAGCATGTTTAACCAAGTACATCATCATTGTCACCCTTGCCCTCAAGCGAGCTGAGAATGATATGTATATAAAATATCTAATCCCGTTTGAGTAAATCAAACGGGATTTTTTTTTCTATCCACTTCCCGTTTCAGATTTGCTCAAAAGGTTTAAAACAAAACAAAATGAATAAACTGAGAATGGCCCTGCAAAAAAGAGGAAGACTAAGTGAAAAATCAATCGGCATTTTAGAAGAATGTGGCATTAAATTCCCTAACGGAGGCGGAAAGCTGATTACCGAATCGCCTAATTTCCCTATTGAAATTTTATTTCTAAGGGATGATGATATTCCGCAATATGTAGAACAAGGCGTTGCAGATGTTGGCATTTTAGGTGAAAATGTATTTATTGAAAGTCGAAAAAACATTAGCATTGTCGAAAAATTAGGATTTTCGGCTTGCCGGCTGAGTTTAGCCATCCCTAAAGAAATAAACTATACCGGACTGAGTTTTTTCAATGCCAAAAAGATAGCCACCTCCTACCCCAACATTCTTTCGGATTTTTTCAAAAAAAATAACATCAACGCCACTATTGAGGTAATTTCGGGAAGTGTTGAAATTTCCACTGGTATTGGTTTGGCGGAAGGAATCTGCGATATTGTAAGCAGCGGAAGTACCCTATTTTCTAACGGATTAAAAGAGGTAGAAAAAGTATTAAGCAGCCAGGCTGTTATAGTTTCTTCAAAAAAATTAGATGCAGACAAAAAAATAATTTTAGAAAAGTTACTGTTCCGTATAAGAGCCGTAAATAAGGCAAAGGAGAACAAATACATTTTACTTAATGCACCCAATGATAAATTGGGAAAAATTGAAAAAATTCTCCCGGGGATGAACAGCCCGACAATTCTACCGCTTGCTAAGAAAGGTTGGAGCAGTTTACACTCCGTAATTAGCGAAGATAAATTCTGGGATATTATAGATGAACTTAAAGAGGCGGGTGCAGAAGGAATTTTAGTGGTTCCCATAGAAAAAATGATACTTTAAAACGAAAAATTAAAGAATGAAGAAAATTATCAATCCACCATTCTCAGATTGGGATGCACTTTGCAAAAGACCCATTTTACCAGTTGAATATTTAGAAGAAAAAGTCCAGAATATTATCAATAAGGTACAAATGGAAGGAGATAAAGCCTTAAAAGAATTTGCATTGGCCTTCGATCAAGTAAATCTTACCAACCTACAGATATCTACTACAGAAATTGAAATAGCAACTGCAATGGTTTCTGCCGAATTAAAAGAAGCGATTTCGGTAGCTGCCAACAACATTCGAACCTTTCACCTGATTCAAAAAACAAATGAACCAACGGTAGAAACCATGCCAGGCGTAACATGTTGGAGAAAAAACCTAGCCATAGCAAATGTAGGATTATATATTCCTGGAGGTTCAGCTCCGTTGTTCTCTACTATTCTGATGTTAGCTATTCCAGCTCAAATTGCGGGTTGCAAAAGAATTTCCATATGCTCGCCTACGGATAAAACCGGAAACATTCATGCAGCCATTTTATATACTGCTTCATTTTTGGGCATTACCGAAATTTATAAAGTGGGTGGAGCACAAGCCATTGCAGCCCTTGCTTATGGCACCGAAAGCATTGCGAAGGTGGATAAAATTTTTGGACCGGGAAACCAATATGTAAACAAGACTAAAGAATTGGTTCAAAAAAATGGAATAGCTATTGATTTGCCAGCCGGCCCTAGCGAGGTTTTGATAATTGCGGATAAAAGTGCAGATGCCAGTTTTATAGCTTCCGATTTACTTTCGCAGGCAGAACATGGTACAGATAGCCAAGTGGTTTTCCTTACTGATGATGCAACATTGGTTGAAAAAGTTAAAATGGATTTGGATAAGCAACTGAAGGAATTACCTAGAGCAGATATTGCCGAAAAAGCACTGGCCAACAGTTTTTCAGTGATATTTAGTTCACTCAACGAATGTATTGATTTCAGCAATTTTTACGCCCCAGAACATTTAATCTTAGCCATAGAAGAGTCGGAGAAATATGTAGACAAAATTGAAAATGCAGGCTCGGTTTTTCTTGGTAACTATTCCTGCGAAAGTGCTGGTGATTATGCCAGTGGAACCAACCATACCTTACCAACTAATGGTTATGCACGAAGTTATAGCGGAGTTTCATTAGATAGTTTTATTAAAAAAATAACGTTTCAGAAAATCACTAGAGATGGATTAAAAAATATTGGAAAAACCATAGAGGTAATGGCCGAAGCCGAACAATTAATGGCACATAAAAATGCGGTTACTATCCGGCTAAAAAAAATATATGATGAACAATAATATTCAACAACTGGTTAGAAAAAATATTCGAAGCCTTGCCCCCTATTCAAGTGCAAGAGATGAATATACAGGTACCGAGGGAATCTTTTTAGATGCCAACGAAAATCCTTTTGGTACTTACAATCGGTATCCTGACCCTTATCAATCGGTATTAAAACAACAACTGGCCAAATTGAAGAGCATAAATCCGAATAAGATTTTTATTGGGAATGGAAGTGATGAAATTATTGATTTGGCATTTCGTATTTTTTGCGAACCCTATAAAGACAAAGCTCTGATATTTTCACCTACCTACGGAATGTATGAAGTATCGGCCAATATCAATGCAGTGGAATTGATAAAACTTCCGTTGAATGCTGCATTTCAAATTGACATGAACGGTTTACTACCCCACCTAACTGACGAAAAGCTGAAACTCATTTTTATCTGTTCACCCAACAATCCAACAGGGAACTTATTGAATACAGAAGACATTGAATTTATCCTCAACAATTTTAATGGAATTGTATTGATAGACGAAGCATATATTGATTTTTGCAATCAACCTTCTTTTATTGAAAAATTAAATACGGTTTCGAATTTAATTGTAAGCCAGACACTCAGCAAAGCGTGGGGATTGGCAGGGGTTCGATTAGGCATAGCTTATATGAACCCGGAAATTTTATCGTACTACAACAAAGTAAAAGCGCCTTATAACATTAGTGCAGTCAATCAGAAAGTGGCCTTGGATGCCATTAGCAAAGAGGTGGAATTCAGGCAGAAGGTAAATGAAATTTTAGCCGAAAAAGAAAAAATGATCCAAGAACTTCCACAGTTAACCACTGTGAAGAAAATATATCCTTCGGATGCCAATTTCCTATTGGTAGAAGTTGAAGATGCTAATGACTTGTACACCAAACTAGTAGAACAACAAATTATTATACGAAACCGGAACGCTGTTGTAAAAAACTGTATTAGGATAACCATTGGAACCGCTGCAGAAAACCAACAATTATTAAATGCTTTAAAAAAAATAACAAATGGCTAAAAAAGTTTTATTTATAGACAGGGATGGCACCATCATTAAAGAACCTGAAGATTTTCAGATAGATAGTTTTGAGAAGTTGGAATTTAATCCAAATGCCATCAGCAATCTTTCGAAAATTGCGAATGAATTGAATTACGAGCTCGTAATGGTTAGCAATCAAGATGGATTGGGAACGGATTCTTTTCCAGAAGATACTTTTCATCCTGTTCAGAATTTCATTATAAATACATTAAAAAATGAAGGGATCTTATTCGCTGATATTTACATTGACCCTTCGTTTGAGCATGAAAACAAGCCTACACGAAAACCAGGAACTGCCATGTTGGGCAAATACATATATGGAAATTATGATTTAGAAAATTCTTATGTTATAGGGGATAGAAAAACAGATATCCAACTGGCCGAAAACTTAGGTGCTAAATCTATATATATTAATGAAGATAAATCGGTAAATGCAGCGCTTATTACTACCGACTGGAATGAAATTTACAGGTGCCTGAAAGCCATTCCGAGAATTGGAATAGTTCACAGAAAAACAAAGGAAACCGATGTCTACATTGAATTGAATTTGGATGGGAGCGGACAATGTTCGATTGACACAGGTTTGCCGTTTTTTGACCATATGCTACAACAAATTTCTAAACATGGAAATTTAGATCTAACCATGCGGGTAAAAGGTGATTTGGAAATAGATGAGCACCACACGTTAGAAGACGCTGCCATTGCTTTGGGCGATGCTTTTTCGCAGGCTTTGGAAAATAAAAAAGGAATTGAGCGTTACGGTTTCCTTTTACCTATGGACGATTGTTTGGCACAAGTGGCAGTTGACTTTGGTGGTCGTCCGTGGCTGGTTTGGGAAGTAACATTCAAAAGAGAAAAAATAGGCGATGTACCCACCGAAATGTTTTTTCATTTCTTTAAATCGTTTAGCGACCAAGCAAGGTGTAACCTCAACATAAAAGCGGAAGGAGAAAATGAGCACCATAAAATAGAAGCGGTATTTAAAGCCTTTGCTAAAGCGATAAAAATGGCCGTTGCTAAGACAGATAATTATAACATACCAAGTACAAAAGGAATACTATGATTGCCATACTTAAATACAATGCAGGTAATGTTGCTTCGGTAGAAAATGCGATGACCCTTTTGGGCTATAAGACTGTAATAACGGATGATGCAGAATTACTTCGATCTGCTGAAAAAGTAATTTTTCCGGGTGTTGGAGAAGCAAGCTCCGCCATGAATTACCTAAAAGAAAAAGGATTAGATGAGGTGATAAAATCACTCCATCAACCCGTATTGGGTATTTGTTTGGGGATGCAACTGTTGTGTGAATATTCTGAAGAAGGAAATACAAAAGGATTGGGTATTTTCAACACCAAAGTATTGAAGTTTCCACCTAAGGACCTTGTACCACAGATGGGATGGAATAATTTCACAACAGTAAAAGGTGGATTGTTTAAAAACATTAAGCCCAACAGCGATTGTTATTTTGTACATAGCTATTATGCAGAAATTTGCGAAGAAACGATTGCCATAAGTGATTATATCCTGCCTTTTAGTGCAGCTCTACAGAAAAATAATTTTTATGCAACCCAATTTCACCCAGAAAAATCGGCACAAACCGGATTAGAGATTCTAAAAAACTTTTTGAACTTATGAGAATTATTCCAGCCATAGATATTATAGACGGAAAATGTGTAAGACTTGCAAAAGGAGATTATGCGACCAAGAAGATATACAATGAAAACCCATTGGAGGTTGCCCTAATGTTTGAAGATATAGGAATTAAATATTTGCATTTGGTGGATTTGGATGGCGCAAAAGCCGGACAAATACTTAATCATAAGACGTTGGAAACAATTGCATCCAAAACAAATCTGCACATTGATTTCGGAGGAGGCATTCAATCCGAAGCAGATGTAAGAATCGCCTTTAAATCGGGAGCTAAACAAATTACAGTTGGAAGTATTGCCGCCCAAAATAAGGTGTTGATGTTGGAATGGTTGCAAAAATATGGAGCAGACAAAATTATTTTAGGAGCTGATTGTAAAAGAAGGAAAATAGCTACCAATGGATGGCTTGAAAGCAGCGAGCTAGACATAATTTCCTTTATTCAGGAATATGAGGAAAAAGGAATAAAATACAGCATTGTTACTGATATAGATAAAGACGGAATGCTTTCGGGACCATCATTTCCACTGTATACAGAGATCCTTACCAAAACAAAGATACGTTTGATTGCTAGTGGTGGAATTACAACCATTGAAGACGTTATCAAATTAAAAGAGTTAGGTTGTGAAGGAGCCATTATAGGAAAAGCGATTTACGAAGGAACCATCGATCTTAAAGCATTAAGCGAAATATGTTAAAGAAAAGAATTATACCCTGCTTAGACATCAAGGAAGGCAGAACCGTAAAAGGAATTAATTTTGAAAACATCAGAGACGCAGGCGATCCCGTGGAACTTGCCAAACGATATTTAGAGGAAGGTGCAGACGAGTTGGTATTTCTAGACATTACGGCCACACAGGAAAAACGAAAAACACTTACTCGTTTAGTAACCCGTATTGCCTCTGAAATAAATATTCCTTTCACAGTTGGTGGCGGGATCAATAGTCTGGACGATGCGAAGGCAATAGTAGATTCGGGAGCCGACAAAATAAGTATCAATTCTTCCGCCATTTTACGCCCTGAGCTGATTTCTGAAATTGCCAAATCATTTGGTAGTCAATGTGTGGTATTGGCAATTGATACCAAATTGATTGAGGACGAATGGATGGTTTTTAGAAGTGGGGGTAAAATTGTAACGAACATAAAAGCTATCGACTGGGCAAAAAATGGAACCACATTTGGAGCCGGAGAAATCTTATTGACCTCAATGAATAATGATGGAACCCGAAACGGATTTGCATTGGATATTATTCGGGAAATTTCCGAAAAGGTTTCTGTACCCGTTATTGCATCCGGTGGTGCTGGCACGAAGGAACATTTTTTGGATGTTTTTACCCAGACCAAAGCTACGGGAGCTTTAGCTGCAAGTGTTTTTCACTTCAGCCAAATTCAAATACCTGAACTCAAACAATTTTTGCAAACCAAAAATATACCTATTCGATTATGATACCAGATTTTAATAAAGTAAACGGTCTGATCCCTGTAATCATACAGGATAACGTTAGCCAACAAGTGCTGATGATGGGCTATATGAATGAAGAAGCCTACCAGAGAACAGTTTCGGAAAAAAAAGTAACTTTCTTTAGCAGAAGTAAAAACAGGTTGTGGACCAAAGGTGAAACCTCTGGAAATTTTCTTTGGGTCGAAGACATTTGTTTGGATTGCGATAACGATACCTTGTTGATTCAAGCAAAGGCTGATGGTCCAACTTGCCATACTGGTTCTGTTTCATGTTTCAATACCCAATCCTCAAAAGGATTTTTATATAGATTAGAGCAAAACATTGCTCAGCGGATTGAAAACGATGAGGCGAATTCATACACCAATAAACTATACAAACAAGGAATCAACAAGGTTGCTCAAAAAGTAGGTGAAGAAGCTGTAGAATTAATCATTGAAGCCAAGGATAATAATGCAGATCTTTTCAAAAATGAAGCGTCCGATTTGTTGTATCATTTTTTAATTCTATTGAAAGCAAAAGGGGTTTCTTTGGAAGAAATAGAGCAGGTTTTGCTGGACAGGGAGAAATAAATGTCCTTCTGCTAACATTTAGCTGTATAGAAAAAAGCGAGGTCAAGCGGGAACCCCTTCGCTCGATGAAGAAATTGGGTTATAAAACGGAAATTAAAACAAGAAGACCTTATATTGTTTCTAATTTTAATTATATACCTAAAATCAAAAAAGAAAATTAATAGATGGATATGATGGTTATTTTGTCAAAGTAGAAGTAAGTTATAGGTCGGAAGAAGCGGAGAAAATACCTGGCAAAACTGTTGATGAAATGTTTGTAACGACAGAGATAAATTTACCAATGAGATCTCTTTTAAATAATGCCTGTGAAATCAATGGATTTTTTCCTTTGGAAGCAAAGCAATATGTGACTAATGACACAAGTAGATATTTTACTTACAAACTAATAAACGTCGAATAATTACTGATAATAACCTAAAACTATGAAACAAACTTTCAAGAAATTGCTATTTGGTCGGCAGGAAGAGAATATTAAACTCGATCATACGTCACTGGTAAACCAGCGGGAAAATTTTAAACGAGTTTGGAACAATGAAAAACACAATGATATAGGACTAGAAAAAATGCTGCGCTTGTTTCTGGTAGCCATTCAGTTTGCTTTTCCAGGAATCTACATTAGAGATAAAGTTGGAAGTCGAGGATTAACATGGAAAAATTTAGCGGTAGAAGCATACGTAGCATTTAAAACCATATTGCCCCTACTATTTCTTTTGACAGGAATCTATACTAATATTTTTATCGTTTTAATAACGTCCTATTTACTTTGTGAAACGATTCTTTATGTGGCTACATTAATTTTTGTTTCAGATATATTTGCAAAACCGCGATCCTATAGACGATCTGTTTTATTGTTATACTTTAATTATCTTGAAATTGTTTTCGCATTTGCTGTCATTTATGGTGGTCTACATTTATTGAACGAAAAGGCAACCTCTGTCATTGATTTTTTATACTTTAGCTTCGTTACATCGGCCACCATAGGTTATGGAGATATCTATCCTGTTACTGACTTAGGTAAGATAATTGTAAGTTTTCAGTCGATAGTTTTTTTAGTTTTTATAGTATTGTTTTTGAACTTTTTTAGTTCGAAAGTTGAAGACAAGGACTTTTTTGATAAAGGGGAAAATAGTAAGGAATAATCGTAAACTTCTCGTTGGCTGCAGCCAACAAGGGATATTGAACCTGGTGAATGAGAAAGAACGTACCCTGAAAGTATGGTACCTAGCTGGAGATGATTCGTCCAGCATCCTACCTGCTGGTAGCCCAAACCGTTGGCAGTCAGATTTGAAAATGACTCTTCAACTAAATGAAAAGTAACATTTAAAATTTTCTCTTAATACTTACTTCATTCATAGGATATTTGGAGTGGGGAAAGGACAACCAACAAATTCTATTTCTAGACAAAAGCTGTCTACTTAAAGTAAAAAATAAATCTGAGGCATTGGCAATAATAAGGGAGTTTGTATATTTATTGCTTCATGGAAACACTTACTGTTACGGCGGATATCCAAATGGAGCCTATTCGCCATCGCGGGGTGGCGCGGATAGCTTGGCGATTAAGAAAGTAACGTTATATGCGATTTTACCAGACCGACAGCTCCGAACGAAAATTGAAATTTTAAAAATTTGATGTTTCACTTTAGGGAAACTTTACTATCTTTGCATATTGGACAGAAATCAGAAACATAGAAAGATTACCTTTTTCAAGAGCTACTTTCAAGACTTCTTCGATACTCAATCAAAAAATGTAAAAGCCAAAATAGTTTGGACTTTTGACTTAGTTGAAGACTTGCAAAGAGTTCCAGAAACGTATCTAAAACACATTGAGAACAGTAACGGACTTTATGAAATCCGTGTTCAACTTGGTAGAAACATATTTCGAATTTTCTGTTTTTTTGACCAAGGACAATTAGTTGTTTTAGCGAATGGATTTCAAAAGAAAACGCAAAAAACACCAAAGAAAGAAATTGAAATGGCACTTAAAATAAAAGAAGAATATGAAAACGAAAAATAAGAATTTAATGACTCTTGAAGAGTTCAAAGAAAAAAACTACGGCAAGCGTGGGACGAAAGAACGTGACGAACTTGAAGCAGGATATGAAAACTTTAAAATTGGTGCGTTAATTCACGACACACGTATAGAAATGGGAATGACACAAGAACAACTTGCAGAAAAAGTTGGGACTACTAAATCCTACATTTCTAAAATTGAGAATAACATTAAAGAAGCTCGTATTTCGACGCTTCAGAAAATTATAGAACTTGGTTTTGGCGGACGCTTAGAGTTATCAATAAAAATCTAACTGACGACGTGACCGTAGAAAGAAAAACCGCATATAACAGCATCTACCCAAAAGGCGGGGTTTTCCCGGATAGTAGGACTCCGTCGACAGTTCACTGATAGCATCACACAAAAGCTGTCTGCTTAACGTAAAAAAAATCTGAGGCATTGGCAATAATCAGGGAATTTGTATATTTATTGCTTCATGGAAACGCTTACTGTCACGCCGGATATTCAAACGGAGCCTATTCGCCATCGCGGGGTGGCGCGGATAGCTTGGCGATTTCCGTTTGACAGGGCGGTAATCCGAGAGGTAAAGACCTTATTGGATCGAAGGAATGATAATGGAATGTTGCGGATGTAAGAAAGTTACGTGCAAACCTATGGCGACAGTATTCAAATTGAACAGACAACATCAACTTTTATGTTACCTGTTGGTAGAAATGCTAGTTGAAAAAATGCGTACAGTAATGTAATGCATGCAAGCATGTGATTTTTACGACATCTGGTATTTGTTGGAACAACATGGTATGGAAGTGCATTTTTATTTGGAGGAATTCGCTAACAAATGTGAAAGTAAAAATTTAAACCCTGCTGATTTTCAAAAAAAACTGACAGAACGATTACCACAATACAAAGGGTGTTGGGAAAGCTCTATAAATGAACAAAAACAAAATTTACCTAATTTTGATACGGTAGAACGAGAAGTATTGAGGCATTTAAAGAAGTTGAAATTATAAATTAATAATTTTCATCCATGAATAAAGTTGAAGAATATTTGAATGAGTTTAAATTAGAAAGTGACCGGTGGTTTAATAAACAATCTTGGTTAGAACCACGTTATAGGTTCTTTAGCAAATTCTTTGAGAAAGAAAACTTACAAAAAGCAGATTGGAAAGATTTTCAATAAATGGGAAATAATCTTCACTGCTTTAATACAAATCCACTTGCCAAGGCAAATGCTTTTGGAAGGCCGAACGATTCAATTGAAAACTATAGAAATAATTTCGAATATTTAATTAGAGGAGAGGATCCAATAAATATTAGATTAAATAATTTGAACAATAAAAAATCTTCCCATAAAATAAAATACGTTAGCGATTCTGCATTAAGCGAATTAGTAGGATATGCATATCCCAGCGATTATGTCTTTTATAATTCAAGATCTAAAAAAGCGCTTAACTTTTTAGGAATAAAATTACCAGCTATTAGAGGTGCGGAATTTGGGGATACGTTTTTAACTTATAATCAATCAATAAAAGCAATTATAGATGATTATGAAAATATTGTTGGCAAAAAAACCACAACCACTATTCCACTAGAAGTTGATCAATTCTTTTCATGGTTATGTGATGTGAAGATTAAACCAACAGAAGCTAACTATGATTTTTTTCCAATTCTAAAAATATTTGTTGACCAAGCACAAACGGAAAATCAAAAATATTCTAGTTATCCAAAAACTTATAAAGAGCTGGTGCTTGATGTAAAATTTGGTCAAGGAGGGCTATACCATGTTCCATATCTTTCTTTATTAAAAAATCCAAATAAAGTTCCCGATGGAATTTATCCTGTATACTTATACTATAAAAAAGACAATATACTAATTCTTTCATACGGTATCAGTGAAACAAACACAACTAATAAATTTTGGCCAAATATGGGTCAGTTGCAAACAATAAAAAGCTGGTATCTAAATGAATTTAATGAAAAACCTTTTAGATATGGAGACTCTTATATAAAAGCTGCATACGATATGACTGATGAATTAGACCCTCAGCTAATTCAAAAGGATTTAGATGAAATCATTAGCGTGTATAATCAAATTAATTTTAATGCTACTTCTATGGCAAATAAGCAAGAAAACAATGAAAATTTCAACTACAAATCCTTCCATCAAAAAACAGAAGAAGCAGGATTAAAATTTAGTGAAATAATAGTGAGTCGTTTTGTGGCTTCCTTATGTACCAAGCCATTTGTTATTTGCAGTGGATTATCCGGTTCTGGAAAAACCAAATTAGCACAAAGTTTTGTGCAATGGATTTGTAAAAGTGAAGAACAATATAAAATTGTACCCGTTTGAGCAGATTGGACAAACCGCGAACCACTTTTAGGTTTCCCGAATGGTTTGGATCCTGATAAATATGTGTTTCCTGATAGCGGGGTTTTACAGTTAATTATTACGGCAGGTAAATCGGAAAACAAAAACAAACCTTACTTTCTGATTTTGGACGAAATGAATCTGAGTCATGTGGAGCGTTATTTTGCGGATTTTTTAAGTATAATGGAATCGCAGGATAATATTAAATTGTACTCAGGAACTGATAGATTGGGCCCAGACAACTTAAAAATTGATAACGAAATTTCATGGCCAAAAAACTTATTTATCATTGGCACTGTAAACATTGATGAAACAACGTATATGTTTAGCCCTAAAGTTTTGGACCGAGCTAACGTAATTGAATTCAGAATTTCAGAATCTGAAATAACAGAATATTTATCTGGGCCACGAAATATAGATATGGACCAGTTTATTAACCCAGCAAGTAAACATGGCTATGGTACTGCTATGGCAAAAGATTTTCTGGATAGAACCCAAGAAAAAGCTACAAGTACAATTTCAACACAAGCTACTTTATTTTTATTTTTTAAAGAATTAAGAAAATGCGGTGCTGAGTTCGGTTACAGAAGTGCTTCAGAAATAAATCGCCTTATTTTCGTTTTGGAAGCATTAACAAAAGACAATATGAAGTGGGATGATAAAGATATTTCAACGGATGATTTTATTGATATTGCTATTATGCAGAAATTGTTGCCAAAATTACACGGGTCAAGAAACAAGCTCACAAAATTTTTACCCGTTTTAGGAGCCCTGTGTTTGACTGAAAAAGAAAAAATAAAAGAAATTTATTTTGAGAAAATTGATGTGATAAACTACCTCGAAGATGAAAATATAAAATATAAGCTTTCTTTTGAGAAGATTTGTCGTATGTATAAAAACGCTGTTGAAAACGGTTACGCAAGTTATGCAGAAGCATAAAAATGATGCAGATTCCTTTATCACATATTGAAGAAGGCCTTGAGCTGGAAATTAAAGGAGATTCAGAAAATACACTAATTGTAATTTCTGAAGAAGAAGCATTTGAAAATGGTGAAGCACGATTTCAATTGAAAGAAGGTTGCAATTACGAATTTCAATTCAATAAGCCAGAGTTCAAATTTAAGTTGTCAGACAAAAACAAAATCGTTTCCGATTCTAAATTTGATAAACACAAAGGCAGTATTAATCCTAATATATTTGTTGGCACTCATACGCTTGAAGTAGCCGACAAAAATGAAAACCTTAAAGGCCTTGTCAACATTGAGGTACAATCTGTAAAAAGTGAATACAGGGAAGATTATCGTTATATGCTGGAAAGCATTACAGAAAAATGTACTGATTTAATAATGCAAATTGATTCGCCAGTGAATCAACAATTTGAAACAAATTTTGACGTTGACAGCTTAACATTATATCAACGTTTTTCTTTTGTAAAAGCGTTAATTGATTCCAGAGAATTTGAAGAGTCCATTCAAAAAATAGTTTCTAATCCTACTACAAAATGGCAAACTGAAAACGAACAAAAAGACATTAGAAAAATAAAAAGACTTGGTCAAAAGGGGATCAAACAAATTGTTTCAGTTAACAATAGAGTTCTTTTACCTAAATCTCATTTTTTATACAAAAATCATAACATTGAATCTATTCCTGTAAGAATTGAAAGTGAAAGAAAAACAGAATCTGTTGACACATCCGAAAACAGATTTATTAAACATGCTCTTAAAGAATTTCTTTTCTTCTGTGAAAGTTGTCATGAAAAGTTCGAAAAATATTCCAGAGCAAAATTAGAGACAAATGTACTATCTGGAAAGATATCGAATCTTCTGAATCAATCTTTTTTTAAAGAAATATCGCATCCAAATTCCTTGTCATTAAATAGCCCTGTTTTACAGAGAAAAATCGGGTACCGGGAAGTTTTGAATGCATGGTTAAAATTTGATCTGGCTGCAAAGTTGATTTGGCATGGTGGTGATGAAGTTTACGCAGCAGGAAAAAAAGATATTGCAACGTTATATGAGTACTGGTTGTTTTTTGCCTTGTTAGATATTTTTAAAGATAAAAGCGTATTCAATATTTAACCTAAGGGTATTCAGGAACTCATACAATTTGATAAAGGAAAACTATCTGTTAATCTGAAGCAAGGGAAAACAATTGCATTAAAGGGTGTTTTCCATTCCGCAACAAGAAAACTAAATATTCAATTTTGCTATAACAGGCCTTTTGGGGGAGGTAAAAAATATCCCGATGGTGGAAGTTATACAACCACGTTAAGACCCGATTACACATTATCCATTTGGTCTGCAGAGATTCTTAAATCTGAAAATACAGAAGAAAACGAATTAATAACACATATTCATTTTGATGCAAAATATAAAGTGAATAATTTTTATCAATTGGTAAAAACATCAAAAGAAGAAAATCTTACAATTGAAGAAGAGAAAGAATTATCGGAAGAAGAAACAGAAGAAAAAAAAGGAACTTTTAAAAACGTTGATTTATTAAAAATGCATGCTTATAAGGATGCTATCCGAAGAACAGGTGGTGCTTACGTTTTATACCCTGGTGAAGGTAAAGATAAACCATTCAGAGGTTTTCATGAATTGATACCTGGGCTTGGGGCATTTGTTTTAAAACCCAACAAAGATCAAACAGGGAGAGAGGAATTAAAAAAGTTTATTTTACTGGTCGTTGATAATTTCATAGATAGAGCTTCACAACGAGAAAATACTGCTTCAAAAGTTTATGATATTCATAAAAACAGAAAAGATGATGCCGATATTCTCAAGGAACCAATGCCGGAATATGTCAGTGGAAAAAAATTAATTCCGGATGAAACCGTTGTTTTGGTTGGTTATTATAAATCAAAAGGTCAATTAGATTGGATTTTAAAAAACAATCTTTATAACTTCAGAACAGGCGTAGATAAAGACTTATTGCCATTAGGACTAAAAGAAGTAAGCGCAGAATACATAGTTCTACATGGACCAGGTGAAACAAAAACAAACAAAATATACAAGTTGAAAGTAACCGGACCAAAAATATTCTCAAAACAAAATTTAATTGATAAAAAGTATCCAACAATTCCTAAAGGAGATTTGTATTTAATGTATGAAATTGAAAATGATGTTTCAAACGATTTTAACAATACAAAGTTTGATTTAAATCAACTGGACAGCTATTCGGGGTTTTGGAATTCAGCTAAACCCATTTCAGTTTCGTTGACAGAATTAATGAAAGCAATAGAAAAATAAATAGCCAACACATTTTGCAAACACAATGCAAAAGCTGCACATGTCGGTGTCCTGGAATTAATAGAAAAACTTACATACTGGACATCAGAATTCAAAATTAAACCCTATCCTTACTTCCAATGCCCAAATTTTAAACTACTTGCCCTCGATGTATTTTTTATTCCTAAATTAGCAGCATTAAAATCAAAACTTCAATGTAATGACCTTAAAAGAAAATTTATAAGCCTTATGGTGATTTAAAATTTTAAAAAGTGGTTATTTCACACTCTGACGTTTTGGGTAAGTTTAATTTATGAAAATATTACTAACCGGTGTAACCGGATACATTGCACAAAGATTATTGCCCGTTTT
>JALYPU010000134.1 GCA_030856215.1 Bacteroidota bacterium | reverse complement strand
GAAGGAGAAATAGTTTATTTAGTTTACCATTCCATCAAAAAGAAAGGTGAATTAGTAGACAGTACGATTTTAACTGAAATGGAATCATTTTCGAACAGTACAGAACTTAGAAATATTGAAAAGTTTAAACAAGAATTGAATAATTCACGAATCATAATACAAAAATCCAGCCCGCCATCTTCTACTTATCAAGAAAATATTGAAACTAAGGAGATGATAATCATAGATCAATCAGGAATTAATTAAAAATTATTTGCTATGAAAAATTTTATGTTGCTTTTTGTTTGCTTTACTTGTATGAGTCCTTTTATTTTTTCACAAGAAAAGGAAAATCAAGAAAAATCGGAAAAGAAAATAATTGTCAAGAGCATTATCGTTGATGATGCGAGCGGAATGTCGGAGCAAGAACTGGAAATCTTTATTGACTCCATAACAAGTTCGGAAATGCAAAAAGCAAGAGGCACTGATGTGCAAGTTAATGTAATCGTAAAGGAAGACGATTCATTTCACAACAACGGTCGAGGCGAAGGTTATAATTTTAAATGGGAAGCGAAAGAATGGGAAGCGAATAAAAATCGCCCTCAAGAATTATTCACAGGTTCACCCAACAAAGCAGTAATGGGGGTACAAATTGATAACGCTGGTGGGGATAATGGTGCCAGTATCAGTCAAATTTACAAAGAAAGTGCTGCTGAAAAAGCAGGCTTACGGGTGGGTGATATCATTCAAAAAATTAATAAACAGCAAATAGCCAATATCGAAGAATTAATTAAAGCATTGTCAGACCGGAAATCTGGTGACGAAATTAAGGTGGGATATATGCGTGGAGGTAAAAGTGCCAGTGTGAATTTAAAATTACAGGAGCGAAAAGAGGAGATGGTCGTTCATGAGTTTAAATCTATAGGTGAAGGTAAGTGTCCTCCATCTTGCAAAGGAGATCATAAAATTTGTACCCCAGGTGAAAAAGAAATGTTACGTATTTATAAAGACAAAAAAGGAAAGGAAGAAAAAATAAATAAAATTGAGATTGAAAAAAAGGAACAGTTAAAACAAGGAGCAGGAAGAAATTCACAATCTCTTGAAATAGAATACCTGCACAGTTACCCGAATCCCAATCAGGGCGTTTTAAAAGTTCGTTTTCAAGGAAATAAAGTTCCTACCAAAGTAAAGATTGTAGATCTTGCCGGAAAAGAGATATACAGTGAAAATTTAGAATCCTTTGATGGAAATTATAAAAAAGACATTAACCTGAGTGATGTGAAAGGGACAGTCATCCTAATTATTATTCAGGGTGAAAAAATTATTTCTCAAAAAATAGTTGTTGAATAAATTCTGGGTTAATTTATTATACCCGGTATAAAAATCAAAAAATATTCCCTGATTTTTGGGATACTTACTCCGGAGTGATTTCATTCTGGAGTATTTTTTGAAATTTATTTTTTACCTGGCATGAAAATCATCCATTAATACCTGGAGGAAGCATTTAATGTTAATTTCTTTGGAAATAGGATT
Source organism: Bacteroidota bacterium (assembly GCA_030856215.1). Taxonomy (GTDB): domain Bacteria; phylum Bacteroidota; class Bacteroidia; order Chitinophagales; family Saprospiraceae; genus Vicinibacter. The sequence continues at coordinate 52,021 of JALYPU010000134.1, read as the reverse complement.
ACCTTCTTGAATGACAATTTCATTTTTGTCTAGTGAATAGACATTTAAACCATCATCATCCAACCAGCCCAACCCATTATTAAAGGCATAATATGCAAAGGGCGCGTATGTATTGGAAAATAAATTTCGGGAGAAGTTGAAATCATTATTAGGTATATTTAATTGACTCAACAGACTAGATGCAATATCTGTTTGGGAGACCAATTCATGTATTATTGAATCTTTGGTTATAGCTCCCCCAGTCCAAATCATAGGAATTTTAAATTTTTCGGGTCTTTCATAAGACATGTTTCCAGGGAATCGGCCACCATGATCTGCAACAATGATTACCACCAGGTTTTTCCAAATTTCTTTCTTCTGCAGCTCTTCCATAAAATTTCCAAATCCTTGATCTGCATAATGTGCAGCATTTAAAAACTGCACTTCTTCTTCCATACCTTGCCATGTTTTTACTACGGGTATATCGTAGGGAGGATGACTGCTCAAGGTTAGGATTGACACTAAGAAAGGAGATTTCAATTTATCTATGTCTTTAGCTAATTTTTCAAAAACGATATGATCATGTACACCCCATTTTGCATTATAACTCGTGGAACTAAAATTCGTCTTATCGATGATATAATCAAATCCTGAAGAAAGGACATAGGACTTCAAATTAGAGAAATTGATATCCCCACCATAATAAAATCCGCAATTATAATTTAGGGCACGTAAAGATTTTGGAATAGACGGAAGTTTATCAGATTTGGAAGGATTCAACATGATAGAAGATTGTGGTTGTGCCGGATAACCACTCATTATGGCGACGATTCCTTTGTCGGTACGTTCACCACTCCCATAGGTATTTTTATAATAAAAACCTCTTTTGGTCCATTCATTGAATTGTGGGGTTATTGTTATACCCCGGTAGGATTGATGGATAATATTTGCCGTAAAACTCTCCAATATGATAAATATTATATTTGGTGTATCACTCTTTATAAAATCGAGTCTTGCATTTTTATCATAGTTGAAAAGCGAATCAAAAGTTGCAAGAGCAAAATTATTATCATAAAAGGTATACGAAGACGTCGGTTTATTTTTTAAAATATACGTATAAACTAAATTCCAGGCAGGATTTAAAGCGACATGATTCGAAAAAAAATTTTTTGAAAAGTATACAAAAGAAGGATTTAGAGGAGCCAGGCCTATGCCCCCGCGCATAGGAATTATCAAAAGCGGAAGTAAAACCAAAAGCATTATCCGACTAGGCCAGGTGTAAATTTTTGGAACCATATGAATCCATTTTCTTGTAGCCCACCAGCAGAGTGTCAGATGAAAAACAAATGACCCTAAAAACACGAGTATCATTTTTAGTGTTAGAAATTTGCCGGCTTCTTGTACCTCTCCTAAGTATGAAAAGGATGTTATATCTATTCTATAGCCCCAGTTGGGATAAAGTTCACAATCTGCCGAATGAATTCCTGAAAGAATAATAAAAATTACCAACGCATAATATAAAAGTACTTTCTTTAAAATGCTGGAGGAGAAAAATGAACCCATTATCATAGTTAATAAAATGGGGACCATTATATATGCCCACGCGGAAAGATCCATATACCATCCAAAACCTATACTTCCAGGAAGATCCATATAATGAATTTTTTGTCCATTTATGGCTTGGACCCAAACAAAAAAAAGTCTTGAGATAAAAAAGAAACCTAAGCAAAACGCAGAATACCTGAACAAATATTTTAAAAGAATGGACATGAATATGCTTGTCTAATTTAAATCGTCCAAATAATCATAGAAATTTGGACCTTAAGGAATAAAAGTATAAAATATTTTACGGTAGTATTATTTTATTTTCTCCAGTTCGAATCCGAATAAAGAATTTGTTAAAGATTGTCAGGGTAAAGTGTTACAAACAAATATTTATTAAGAATCCTCGATCAACTTGCTATATATAATATGCATGCTTTTATCCCAAGAAAATTTTTGTATATGATGTTCAGTTTGCGAAATTAATGCTTCTTTATTTGGAATCTGAATGAATTCTTCAAAGGACTTTGCAATAGATTGTATCGAATAAGGATCAAATAAAATAGCTCCTGGTCCAGCCACTTCTGGTAAAGAAAACTGATTGGAGATAAGTACAGGGACCCTGCAATTGAGCGCTTCTAATACAGGCACCCCAAATCCTTCTAAGAAAGAAGCGCAAATGCAAGCTTCAGCAGACGCAGTAATTTTGGCTAATTCATTTACCTGCGTAAACGGGATAAAGTGAATGTCCTCTCTATGAATGGCGTTTTCAAAAGCACGCTCAATTTCAGTTGTGTGCCAGGCCTTACGCCCAACTAATAAAAGCGTATAATCAGTCACCATTTTTTGTTTGAATAAATCAAATCCGCGAATCAAACCAGCAATGTTTTTTCTTGGGTGAAGGGCACCTACGCAAAGGAAGTAAGGCTTTCCCTTTGAATATTCTTTTCTCACTTGCCCCTTTTCAGTATCACCCAATTTTTTAAACTCATCCCTGCAGCCATTGTATGCGAGACTTATTTTTTGCGAATCTATATTATATTGTTGAATAATATCTTGTTTAGTGGCTAAAGAAACAGCAAAAATATGTTTAGCGACTTGATGTTGTTTAGGTGAAAAATGGGTATAATATTTTCGAGTAAAATAGGGAACAAAATTTGGAAAATGCTCAAAAGCCAAATCATGAGACACCATGAATTGCGGAATAGTGGTATGTAGTGAACAAAAACCATCCGGACTAAAAAATATATCGGCTTTATACTTTTTTAGAATCCTTGGAATGGAATGTTCAAACCATAGGTACCAGAGAAAAGGATGCCTAGCCGGTGGATTAACAATGACCGGAATAATTTTTTCATGGAAAATAAATTCTGAAGAATAAGGCCTGTCGAAAATAAAAATATAATCATTTTGTGGATAATGTTCCACCATTCGTTTTATAATTTCTAAGGTATATAATCCAATACCTTCCAATTTATCTTTAATTAAAAAACGTGTATTGACAGCTATGCGCAAAATATAATATCTGAATTGTAGTGAACAAACAAAAACTACGAAACTATTTTGGGGTCGTTTTGTATCTTTACAGGGATTAAAGATATAGACATTGTTTAAATCAGATGTATTAATTATTGGGAGTGGAATAGCTGGATTGACTACCGCCATTCAATTAGCCAAGTTACGAAAGGACCTAAAAATTACCGTAGTCAGTAAAACTACTAAAGAGGAAAGTAATACACGATATGCGCAAGGTGGCATTTCAACTGTTTGGGATTGGGACCAGGATAATTTTGAAAAACATATTGCGGATACCATCGATGCAGGGGATGATTTATGTAATGAAGAAGTGGTGCGATTTGTTGTAGAAGAAGGTCCAGACAGGGTTAAAGAATTAATAGAATGGGGAACGCGATTTGATACTACTGAGGATAATGTTTATGATCTAGCAAAAGAAGGAGGCCATTCGGAATCCAGAATTTTACACTATAAGGATTTGACAGGTGCTGAAATTGAGCGAGCACTTATTAAAAAAGCGGAGGAGTATTCAAATATTAAAATTCTTGAACACTATTATGCTATTGATGTGCTTACACAGCACCATATTGGATATAATGTCACGCGGATAATGTCAGACATTGAATGTTATGGAGCCTACCTGTTGGATTTGAAAAGTTTGGATGTAGAAATGCATGTAGCTAAAATAACTGTATTGGCTACAGGTGGTGTTGGCCAAATTTATAAATCCACTACAAATCCTGTCATTGCTACCGGAGATGGTATTGCTATGTTATACAGGGCCAAGGGCCATGTAGAGAATATGGAGTTTGTCCAATTTCATCCTACCGCGCTGTATGATCCTACCGGAGAAAATCCTGCCTTTTTAATTTCGGAAGCCGTAAGGGGATTAGGAGGCATTTTAAAAAGCAGAGATGGCGAAGAATTCATGACTAAATATGACGAAAGACTTTCATTAGCCCCTCGAGATATTGTGGCTAGGGCCATTGATAGTGAAATGAAAGCAAAAGGACATGATTATGTCCTTTTAGATTGTAAAAATATTTCGGAAGAAAATTTTAAAAGTCACTTTCCTACTATCTATAATAAATGTAAAAAAATTGGCTTAGATCCTATGGAATCCAGCATTCCAGTGGTTCCAGCATGCCATTATTTATGTGGTGGGATCAAAGTGGATTCAAATGGAAGAAGTTCCATTCATAATTTATATGCAGGTGGTGAATGTACGTCAAGTGGTTTGCATGGAGCCAATCGATTAGCTTCCAATAGTTTGTTGGAAGGAGCCGTATATGGTTATCGAATTGCTAAGCATATTAATCAAACGATTGATACCGTAACCCTAAATGACCGACTTCCTGAATGGAATACATTCGGAACGACTCAACCAAAAGAAATGGTTTTGATTACACAAAGCATCAAAGAGCTTAAAGAAATCATGAGCTATTATGTAGGTATAGTTCGCAGTAATGTCCGTCTAAAAAGAGCTTTAGACAGAATGCATTTATTATATGAAGAAACCGAAGAACTATATAACAATACGACCCTTTCCCCGCAATTATGTGAGTTGCGCAATTTAATTACCAATGGATATTTAGTTACTCGTTCGGCATCCATGCGAAAGGAAAGTCGTGGACTGCATTTTACAACCGATTATCCGGGTAAAAAGGATTTTAAACAAACTTCCGTGTTATAGATAGTGAAGAAAGCGAGAGACACTAACTTGTTTTAAAAAGTTGTTTAGAAATTTCTAATGCGAAGGAAGGCTCAAATCCTTTTTGAATTACATGTTGAATTACTTTGTGGAGTTGTAAAGAAAGGTCTTCCATTTGAAGTGAATCCCATTTTTTTTGTAATAAAATTTTTATCATGGAACGATATTCATCTGGATCGATTTCTTTAAGAGCCAGGTCAATTAAATTTTCCGATATATTCTTACGTCTTAAATTTTGTATTATTTTATTTTTCCCCCAATGATTCATTTTAAATTTTCCCCGAACAAAACTTCTTGCATAACGCTCTTCTTTTAAAAAATTTTCTTGAATGAGGTCAATGATAATTTGATTTGCATCGGAGGAACTTGCTTTAAGGTCTCTTAATTTTTTTTCTACGTCTTGTTGACACCGTTCCTGATAACTACAATATTTTTGCAGTCTGGAGTACAATACCTGATGACTGGAATAAATTTTAACCATTCAGATGATTTATAAGCAACGGTAAAATATCAAAAACTTCATCCTTTGGTGAATGATGGTATGCGTGTATTCCGAGTCGTTCTGCCGCTTCAATATTTTCTACCTTATCGTCAATAAATAAACACTCATGGGAATTTAAGTTTGAATCTAATAACACATGTTGGAAAATTCGCTCTTCAGGTTTTCGCATAAACAGTTCATGAGAAAAATAGGCCTTATGGAACAATGACTTGTCAAAGTCTGGGAGGTTATTTTCTCGTTCAATTTTAGCAGTGACGTATCGCAAATGAGTAATATTTGTGTTACTCAATAAAAAGATTTTGAATATAGATTTAACGTTGCGCAAGGAGTCAATTCTGTGAGGCGGAAAATCCAGTATCATAGCATTCCAAGCTTCCAGATAGATTTCCCCATGTAATATTTCTCGGGACCGTCTCTGAAGCCTGTGAATAAATGCAATTTCTGAAATTTCACCACGCTCGAAAGGATGAAATACCATTTCATGTAGATCCGCACATTTTGAGGGATCCAGGATATGGTTCAGTCGATCTATAGTCCTGGCCTCATCTAAATTTAAAAGAACACTTCCAAAATCAAATATGATATTTTTAATCATTTCTTATGGTTTGAAACATGCAAATATGTAATTTTGCCCACTCTTAACGAAGACGCGTTTCATATTGTTTATAATTAATCAACCCATATTCAAAAAAAATTGGTCCCATAGCTCAGCTGGTTAGAGCATCTGACTCATAATCAGAGGGTCCCTGGTTCGAGCCCAGGTGGGACCACTTTCCGCGTTACTATCTTAGCCATCGCTGATACGTTCTGATTGCCATATAATATCTATGTGTTCTAGAATACTTAATTGAGTTTTTAATTATCAGTGACAGAACAAACCATGACAGGTTATATATAAAATATAGTGTCATTAGGTTTTAAAATTAATTGGTTTATATAATGGATATCCTTAGATCTCATTCACATCTTCCAGGTACAATAACTTCAATAAGAGATTCCCAACCATCTCTAAACTTATAGGTTCAATTACATCTATTTTATCTTTTTGAGTATGCCAGTGATGAACGAAACCGGTTTTCGACCCGGCAGGCCGATTGATAATATTTATCATTGGAATTCTAGCGATGGTATTTACAAAATAATGATCATCCGTAACTGCACCAACGGTTTCTTTAATAAAGTACTTTTCATAACCTTCCTTTGCTGCCAAGTCCCATACCTTTTTGACCACTTTGGGTGCATAATATTCAGAATAACCTTCTACACTAAATCTGGGATTGGTGGCACCGACCATGTCCAATAGAATTCCATAATCGGCCTTATATCCTACAATATGAGGTGTTTTCGACCAGAATTGTGAGCCCAAACACCAACTTTCGGGATTATTTCCACTATCCTGACCGTAGTCTTCTGCATCAAAGAGTATAATGTCCACCCCAATATTTATTAACGGATTTTGTTGGAGGCAACGAGCCACTTCCAGTAAGACTGCTACCCCACTAGCCCCATCATCGGCTCCATCCACCGGAATTTTATGGAGGCTGGTATCTGGATCGTGATCGGAGAAAGGCCTGCTATCCCAATGAGCAGCTAAAATGATTCTGTGTTTGGACTTTGGATTTTGAATGGCTATTATATTGGTACAAAACAAACTGTCGCCTGTGTAGGCTCTGGCTGTAAAATTTTGTTGAAAAATCTGGAGTCCAAACTGCTCAAATTGGCTAACCAGCCATTCTTTACATTTTTTGTGTGCCTCCGAATTGGGGACCCTTGGCCCAAAGGACACTTGCTGCCTTGCATTAGAAAATGCTTTCCCTTTGTCAAAAACCGGTATTTCGCTAAGCTTACTCTGTTTACACGAAATGAAAACTAGTAATAAGGTGAAATAACAAATAAAATGGATGGTTTTATTTGTTATAAGAACTTTCAACATATGGTATAAAATTAGAGAATTATAAAGGAATTGAACGGTTACAAAAAAAGGCTGAATTTTTCAGCCTTTTTAGTTGACCCGTAAGGATTCGAACCTTAACAGACAGAATCAAAATCTGTAGTGCTACCGTTACACCACGGGTCAGTTACCAATCGAACGCGTCGATTCGATTAAGGGATTGCAAAAATAGTACAATTCTTTATCTAAACAATAAGTAGTATAGTTTAAGTCACTCCAGAATGTAAATATCTCGCAAGTTTCGACCCCTTCCATCACAATCCATCCCATATCCAATAACGTATCGATCAGGAATCGTGAAGCCAACATAATCAAGGTTAAAATTTGCAGAAAACGTCTCGGGTTTAAATAGAAGACTTACTATTTTGATGGTTGCAGCTCCTTTGCCCCAAAGAAAAGACAAGATGAGTTCTAAAGTCTTTCCTGAATCCACGATGTCTTCTACAATCAAAATATGCTGATCGTGGTAGTCGGTATCACCTATACTTAATTGGACTTTACCTGTAGAGTGCATACCATGATATGAACTTGCTTTTATAAATGCAATTTTATAATCTTGCTGAAAACAACGGCAAAGGTCTGAATGAAAATGGGTAGCGCCATCCAAAATTCCTATTATGAGTGTGTTTTCAGAATTTAGATGGGGCTCGATTTCTAATGCCAATTCTTGAATTCTAAGTTTGATAGTTTCCTCATTTATAAAAGCAAGAAAACAAGCGTCACCAATCTGGAATTTCATGCTGTTTATTTCAAACCGTAACGATCGATTAAATATACTAAACTCGCCATAGAAGCAGATCCAAGCGCTAATTCTCGAGCGTTCACACCATGGATCCGATCATTGGCTGTATGATGAAAATCAAAATAGCGCTGTGTATCGGGTGACAAACCAAAAAGTAGGCCTTTTTGATTTTTTAATTGTCCAATATCCGCCCCAGAACCTCCTTTTTGAAATTTTAAATTATAAGGTCCTAAAAGCTCTTCCCAATCAGGAAGCCTTTTAACCAAGGATGTGAGTACAGAAGTATCGGCATCAAAACTAAACCCAAGAGGTGTAAATCCCCCGGCGTCTGACTCAATAGCAGCGAGATGAAATTCGTTGTTGGCATTTGAAATTTTCGCATAGGTGGTTGCTCCAGAAAGCCCATTTTCTTCATTTTGAAAAAGTACACAGCGAATGGTCCTTTTTGGTTTATAATTTAGTTTTTTTAGCAAATAGAATACTTCCATGGATTGAACACATCCGGCTCCATCGTCATGAGCACCTCCACCCACATCCCAAGAATCCAAATGACCACCTACCAGTATGATTTCTTCAGGAAATTCAGTGCCTTTTATTTCACCAATTACGCTAAAACTTTCTTTCATCCCCCGATCTTCACACGAGGTTTTGACATACACATTTACCTTATCATGTTTCAGTGCCTCTCCCAATATTTCGGCATCCGCCGTAGATATAGCCAATGAAGGAATAGGGTTAGTTCCTGCTTCAAAAAAACAACTACCGGTATGAGGAAACGTATCTATACCCGATGCCATAGAGCGAATAATACATGCTTTAGCGCCAAACTTTGCGGCTAAGTTCGGACCATGAACCCGCTGATCAACCGCCGCGCCATATGCATGAAATGTTCGAAAATATTTTTGATCAAATGGCCTGCTGAAATACACTATCTTATTTTTGATTTTTCCGGATGATTGACGAGCTTCATCTAACGTACTGAATTCGATAATTTCACCCGTAATGCCATTTTGATCTGTAGCACCAGAACAACCTAAGGCCAAGGCTCGCAGTTCCCGGGTACCAAACACGGTGTGGTTAATGATGCTAACCGTTTCTTTTTCGCCTCGATACCAATATCGTATAGGACAAGATTGCCTCCAAACTTTATCGGCTCCCAGACTATCCAACACTTGATGGGTAAATTCTATAGCGGCCATGGATTGTGGAGAACCAGCTATCCTTCCACCTATGGATTCACTGAGATAATGAAGCCATTTATAAGATTTTTGATCTTCCAATGCATGTTCGTAAATGCTTTTTATAAAAAATACATCCTGATCATTGGTTTGGGATAATGCTGGTTTTATAAAAATTAAGAAAGAAGAAACTAAGAGAATTAGCTTCAACAGGTTATTTTTTTTTAGCCTGAGAGAATTTATGGAGCAATTTATACACATAAAAATGGCCATTTTATTGATAAAAAAGCTATTGGCTGTTTAGGAAACAAATCTAAGTATTTTAATTGGGCCATCCTCGATTAATAACTTGAATAGCGCAGCTGAAATCTTTCTCCAATTCTTCCAATCTGTATTGAAGATATTTGGAAGATCAAATCAGATTTATTTAATTTACAGAAAAATTTACCTTAGACAATTACGTATTACAAGGAATTAGTCCGCCAGCTGGCGGAACGAATTACGAAATTGATTTTTACAAATTATTAATAAGAAAATTTAAAATCTATCTATGAAAAGAATGAGTTGGTGTTTGTCCTTTTTATGTTTATCCGTTGTTGCTTTTTCCCAAAATGATGATAAAGCGAGGGAAGAGCGTCTTAAAGCCTTGATGGTCATAGAAGATAAAGAGGGTTGGTCAAATTCTGGTGCTATTGGATTTGATCTTGGACAACTTTTAACTATAAATCCCTATGTAGGCGGAGGTTCGGATCGCATTGGTGTAGGTGGTGCTGTGGGCTTTTATGCTAAGTATAAAAGGTCATTATTAAGCATTAAAAATTCATTGCTATTAAATCTGGCTACTCAGCGCATTGGATCTGGAAAATTAGCATTAAACAGTGATGAATCTGTACCTTTTGAAAAAGCATTGGATCTATTAAACATGGGATCCAACGTATCCTACCAATTAAAAGAAGGATCTAAGTGGGCGTATTCATTTGATTTCGATTTGCGCACACAATTACTACCTTCTTATCTCGATCAAGAATCCAAGAAAATTTATTTAAAAGACGTTCAAGTAGCTCCATATAATACCAGCTTGGTTTCAAAGATTTTTTCTCCCGCATTGATTTCTATTGCTCCAGGAATCAAGTGGACCCCAGATTCTCACTGGAATTTATTTTTGTCTCCTGTAGCAGGACAGATCATTATTATTGGCGATCAAAGGATTGCTAATTTAGGAGTTCATGGAACAAAATTAAAAGATGGAAGCACGACGGAATATAAAATGTCTAAATTTGGATTGGGCACCTTAGCTAAGGTTGGCTACACCACCATAATAGTTGAAAAATTAAATTTCACCAGTGACCTTGGATTATTTGCTGATTATTTAGACCAACCGCAAAATATTGACATCACTTGGATTAATAGTTTAGGTTATGAAATTTTTAAAGGATTTAATATTTTATTGCGGGCAGATCTATATTATGATGATAATAAGATGGTAAATATCTCGGATGTAAATTCTGTAGGCGGCATTTCTGGAACTGGTAGAAGGCCTAGCATCATAGAGCAGTTGTTGATTACATATAATAGAAAATTCTAACTATTTTTAGAGAGATTACTGCAATCACCCGATTAAGATTTATTCATTTTACAGAAATGGATAGGAAATTGAAGTAAATGGGTAGCGATTCGTTTTAATATCCTTTTTTAATTTATCTTACCCGTTTATAGAATTGTATGAAAAAACTTTTTTTATTGGATGGTCACGCATTGGTTTACCGAGCTCATTATGCATTTATTTCCCGGCCATTATATAATTCAAAAGGCTTGAATGTTTCTGCCATTTCCGGTTTTACCAGAACACTTTGGGATATCATTCAGAATGAAAAACCCAGCCATTTAGCTGTTGCATTTGATTTGCGTGGACCTACATTTCGGCATGAATTTTTCCAAGAATATAAAGCTAATCGAGAAGCTCAGCCCGAAGACATAACGTTAGCTTTTCCCTATATTGAAAAATTAGTGGAGGCGTTTAATATCCCCATTGTTACGTGTGAGACATTTGAGGCCGATGATGTCATCGGCACGCTGGCTAAACAAGCTGCTAAGGAAGGTTTTACGGTATATATGGTCACCCCTGATAAAGACTACGGACAATTAGTCGAGGACCATATTCTAATGTATAAACCCTCGCGACAAGGAAACGGCATTGATATCCTTGGTCCAGCCGAAGTAAAACAAACCTGGGGAATAAACCGTGTGGAACAGGTCATCGATATGTTAGCCCTGCAAGGCGACGCAGTTGATAATATTCCTGGTGTTCCTGGAGTGGGTGAAAAAACCGCCGCAAAATTGCTTCAGGAATTTGATACTGTAGAGGGCGTCATTCAAAATGCGGATAAAATAGTTGGTAAGATTAAAGAAAAGATTATTGAATTTGCTGATCAGGCATTGCTTTCAAAACGATTAGCCATAATTGATCAGGCAGTTCCAATAAAATTTGATGAAAAATCCTATCGCATTGAAGGATTTGATCGCGTAAAATTGATGGAACTTTTCAAGGAACTGGAATTTAGAACTTTAGCCCAGAGTATTTTAGGTCAGATAGAACAACAGAATACATTGTTTGGACCGGAGGATATTAAAACCAACCAATCCAAACCAGTGCAAGAATATAAAATTGTTGAAAAAGACATTCACAACACAAATCATCAATATCATTTAGTACAATCGGACGAAGACATAATAAGTCTCATAAAGCAATTGGAACGTGTAGAATCATTTTCTTTTGACACCGAGACAACTGGTATTGATGCCACACAAGCTGAATTGGTGGGGCTATCTTTTTGTTTCAAAAAGGGAGAAGCGTTTTATGTACCTGTTCCTGAAAATTCAAGTTTAGCAACGCAAATAGTTCAACAATTTAAATCCATTCTTGAAAATCCACATAAAAAAATTATTGGACAGAACATTAAGTACGACATGCTCATCATGTTGAATTATGGAATTCAAATGTCAGTACCTGATTTTGATACCATGATCGCGCACTATTTATTGGAACCAGATCAACGGCATAAATTGGATTATCTATCTGAAGCGTACCTGCATTACAGGATGGTGCCCATAGAAGATTTAATTGGCAAAAGGGGACCAAGTCAAGGTAATATGCGGGATGTGCCTTTGGAAAAAATAAAAGAATATGCCGCAGAAGACGCAGATATCACCTGGCAATTAAAAGAAATATTGAGTGAGGAAATTAATTCAAATGAGTTGCTATCAGTTATAAATAAAATAGAAATGCCATTGGTTCGCGTGCTGAGAGATATTGAATTTGAAGGCGTGAAAATTGATGGCGATTTTTTAAATCAGTATAGTGTCGTGTTAGGAAATCAAATAACTTTAGCGGAACAACTTGTATATACAAAAGCAGGTGTGCGTTTTAATATTGCCAGTCCCAAACAAGTTGGCGACGTTTTATTTGAGAAGTTAAAAATTCCGTACAAGTGGAAAAAGACAGGAACAAATCAGTATTCCACAGACGAAGATAAATTGAGCGAACTGGCAGAAGAATATGAGATAGTAAAAGATATTTTGGAACATCGTAAATTATCTAAACTGAAGTCAACGTATGTCGATGCGCTCCCGTTAATGATCAATCCAAAAACAGGAAGGGTCCACAGTTCTTTTAATCAGGCCAGGGCGGCAACAGGTCGCTTGTCTTCAGAAAATCCCAATCTTCAAAATATACCTATTAAAGGTGGGGCCGGAAGAGAAATCCGTAAAGCATTCGTCCCTAGAGATACAGAGCACATAATGGTTTCTGCTGATTATTCCCAGATTGAATTAAGGTTGATTGCAGAAATAAGCAACGAAGAAGCTATGCTTGAAGCCTTTATTAAGGGTCAGGATATTCATAGGGCTACCGCGGCAAAGGTATATGGTGTACCATATGATGCCGTTAGTAGCGATCAAAGACGCAATGCAAAAACAGTTAATTTTTCTATTTTATATGGAGCAGGTTCCACGAATATTTCAAGACAACTGGGCCTTTCCAGAACAGAAGCCAAAGAACTCATTGATAATTATTTTAATACTTATAAAGGCCTAAAATCCTATATGGCCCAAGTAGTCGAAACCGCCAGAGATAAGGGATATGTGAGCACCATGATGGGCCGAAAACGCGTATTGCGAGATATCAATTCTAAAAATGGATTGGCTAAATCTGTGGCAGAGCGTGTGGCCATAAATACACCCATTCAAGGGACTGCAGCAGATATGATCAAATTGGCCATGATCAAAATCCATCAAAATTTGTTAGATCATAAGTACCAAACCAAAATGATTTTACAAGTTCATGATGAGTTAGTCTTTGATGTTCCTATACAGGAATTAGACCAAGTAAAAATCCTAATAGTTGAGGATATGAAAAATGCAATTCCTGGATTAAACGTTCCCATTGAAGTTGGCATTGGCTCAGGATTAAATTGGTTGGAAGCTCATTAAAAAAAAAAGTAATCATGCGATTTTCAAATCCGGTTCCAGTCAATGAAATTGCCAAAAAATATTCCTTAAAACTTATTGGGAAAGAAAATGAGTTGGTATATGGAATCAATGAAATTCATAAAGTAGATGAAGGTGATATTACGTTTGTAGACGCAGAAAAGTATTACCAAAAAGTATTAAGTTCTAAGGCAAGTTTTATAATTATAAATAAAGAAGTGGACTTGCCAGAAGGTAAAACTATTTTAGTTACCGACGATCCATTTAAGGTTTATAATGATATTGTAAATGTTAATAGACCGATCATACACCTATCCAATCAAATAAGCGACTCTGCTTTTATTCATCCTACAGCTTTCATTGAACCGGGAGCCATTATTGGTCATCATGTTGTTATTGGGCTGGGTAGTGTTATTCAGGCCAATGCACACATCGGGGAGTTTAGCGTAATTGGTAATCACGTTACTGTTCAGGCTGGGGCTATCATTGGAACAGATGCCTTCTATTATAAAAAAACGACTAATGGATTTCAAAAATGGCGATCAGGTGGCCGGGTAGTTATTCATGATGAGGTGGAAATTGGTGCCGGCTGCACTATCAATAAAGGAGTTTCCGGAGATACTATCATAGGCTATGGCACTAAATTGGATTGTCAGGTGCATATCGGACATGGTGTGGTAATTGGAAGACATTGCCTCTTAGCAGCCCAAGTGGGTATAGGCGGAAAAACAAAAGTTGGAGACCACGTTATTTTATATGGACAAGTAGGCATTGCCCAAAATCTTATAATCGAAGATCATGTTATCGTGGCTGCAAAATCAGGAGTTTCGAAAGATTTAAAAAAAGGAAAAACGTATTTTGGAATTCCTGCTGCAGAAATTCAAGTAAAATATAGAGAACTTGCCGCTATCAGAAGTTTGCCGGAAATGATCAAAAAGAACAAATAAGTATGCGTGTTATTTTTTCCATTTGATGTTACATCCAGCGCTTGGAAACTGTGGTTCAATAATTTCCTGACCATCTAACACATGTTGAATCGCTTCTCGCAAATCTTTCCCGGTTAATGGAATATTATTAGCGGGACGAGAAGCATCTAATCTTCCTCTATAAACTAAAGATAAAGAAGCATCGAATAAATAAAAATCCGGAGTGCAGGCTGCGTCATACGATCTTGCGACCTCTTGGGTTTCATCAAATAAGTATGGAAATGGGTAGTTCAATTCTTTTGCGCAAATCTTCATTTTATCAGGAGCATCCTGTGGGTAATGAACGATATCATTAGCGCTGATAGCCACACAATTTAAGCCGCTGGATTTATAATCATTCGCAATGCGAACCATTTCATCATTGACATGTATGACATAAGGACAATGATTACAAATGAACATAACTAAGGTGGCCGAAGTACCTTTTAATTCATTTAATGAATATTCCAGATCATCAACGGTATTTAGTAATTTAAAATAAGGAGCTTCGGTTCCCAATTCAAGCATGTGTGAATCTGTAAGTGCCATTTATTTTTTATTTATCGATTTAATATAGTTTTGGAGCAAGTCCAATTTTTGAACAGACCTATAACCATTAAAATCCGCAATATGCTTTTGCTTAAATACCCGGATCATTTCCATCCAAATCTGATTAGAAATAGGGGTAAAAGACCAATGCCATTTTTCTTCATTAAAACCACTTTTTCGTTCTTCGCCTAATTCTTTATATGTTTGTTCGAAGCCGAATCGAATTGCATTCGTATTTAACCAATTATATATTTTTAAACCTTGTTCCGTTTTAAAATAATCTTCTTCCACTGAGTTAATATCGACATCCGTACCCCAATGATGTCTTGAGAATCCTGGAGGCGCTGTATATTCTAATATTTTTAAAGCTCTGGGAATAGACTTACGATACTGTATATTCAATTTTTTCCCATTCACCAATGTTCTACCGGTCCATTTACGTTCCCATAAGTCTTTTTGTTGATTGAATGTTCTGGTTCCTGAAATGATAAATAAATTAATGGAATCGATTGTTGCAGCTTCAGCCATTGAAACGAATGCCTGATGACAAAGTTTGTGGAGATAAATATCTTTTCGAGCATATTTTTTATCCACCAAAACAAAATCCGGATGTATGGAAGGATCAAATTTTCCAAATAAAAAATCCAATGAAATGTATATAACGCTATCTGTTGGTTCTGTTGTCTCCATATTAATTATAGCACGTTCCTGAGCCATTAAGCTATTCAAAGAAAAAAATAAAAACAATAAATACGTGAAGTAATTCAGAATTATCTCAATTTATTAAGGTCATTCAATTTCTTTTTTCTGAATTCTTCTTCTTCTCTAACTTGATCTTCCTGGGTTTTAAGGTCTTTAACGGTTTCACCAAAACCTCCTCCGGTATTCAATAAATAATATATATTGGTCAACCACTTGGACGTATCAGGTTCCTGACTTGGGTTGGTTACATATTCTTCAATAATCGGTACGACCAATTCAAAATTGCCATTATTCATGAGATGGTTCAACTTGATATGGGCACTCTTCAGTCCATTGTATGGGCCATAATAAGCTAGCTTATAACACGGAGCTTTTTTGACTATTTGCATAA
Source organism: Bacteroidota bacterium (assembly GCA_030856215.1). Lineage (GTDB taxonomy): Bacteria > Bacteroidota > Bacteroidia > Chitinophagales > Saprospiraceae > Vicinibacter. Next base: position 35,809 of record JALYPU010000134.1, on the reverse strand, counting down.
CAAATTCAGGAGGAACTAGAACCCATTTTTTTACTGGAATCGCCGCCATGATGTACACCATATTGTCAATGCCATTCCAGTCATAGATTAATCCGCATGGAGGTCCGACCATTTCAAGGCCCATTGAATCTATTAGTTTATAAACTTTGGGTAGTGATTTCGCATAGAATGCTGGTATAGTAGCATTATTCACCGCTTCTTTGATACCAATATAATATCGTTCATCAAATTGAGATGAGTTAATCCCAAAGTTTGAATTGATCATTGTTTCCAAGTAGTTTTTCAAACTATTTAAATCATTTTTTAGTCGATCATTGAGCTTTTTAGACAAACCCATATGGAAGGGTCTCAAAAGGAACGGTATGGATTCGGCCAATCTTCCTTGTACTTTAACTAAAGTCCTATTGGTTTTATCTCCAAGAATACCAAAATTTAGGTGTAAAGGTGCCGGAAGATCATCATTATAAATTTTAACAAAAATAGAGCTGTCTTTAAAAGACTCCTGTAATTCCAAAAAGCCTTTTCCAAAGCTATTTCCTTCAAATCTGATATAGGCACCCACATTAGTTTCCTTCTTGCCAGGAGTAAAAGCCAAACTCATATCTTCTTTTTTCCAGCTCGTCCATTTCGGCCATTCTTTTACATCATTTAGCGTCACGAAAACCAAATTACGCGCTCCATTTATTAGTATTTCTTCTTTCAAAATTGGCATTGGACTACTGGATGCACAAAGCAATATGTAAGCAACCAAGCCTATTAGTAAAATAATATATAACCAGAGTTTTTTTATCATGAGCCTTTTAACTAGCGGCGCAAAATTACAATTAAATGAACTAATTCAAGGTGATAAGTCATATATATTATCCCATAATTGTCATTAGTAAAGACCTAATGACAATCGCTTTTGAAAATCAATACTTTTTGGCAAACCAAAAAGTAAGATTTTCTCGGCGGACGCCCTAGAGTAACAAGGGCTGTTGTCATTATGCATTCGCTTAATGACAATTCCTGGTTTATTTCTTAGAATGGGTAAAGATAGGTTTACTTAAATGCGTGCGCACTGATTATTGCAAGGTCGGATACTTCATTTTTTGAATCCGTCATTTTGATGTAAAACTCAAATTCCATCGGATGATTGAATAGAGTTCCTTCGGTTTTCTTTGGGATATTCCAGGAACCGAGAGGTAACTGATATTTGCTGATAATAATTGAGTTATAGGGAGCTATTTGTACATCCGTAAGATGTTTTAAGTTTTTTGTCAAGTCCAAATAATTAAATGGTAAAAAACAAAAATTTCCAGTCGAATCAAAAGAAACTATGCACTTAACTTCTTCAAACGTATTTAGTGAAAACCAACGCACGTCCGTTCGATTACCCATTTCCTGAGGTCGTACATCAGGGGTGAGAAAATCTTTTACTTGAATTTTATATCTAGATATGGCAGCTCCTGATTTTCGGTCTGCATAATTTTCATGCACTCCCCTTCCAAACCATTCTATGGTTCCAAAATTTGCAGAGGTACTGGCTATAAAAGCAAACCGAGGAGGAATATGTAAAATAGTATTTGCAGGAGGATTTATGCGAGAATTTATTTTTATGCCACCGGTAGCATTTATGGAATAAATAATTTTAAAATCCATTTTAGCCGGAAAGTTTGTTTGGAATTCTGCCTGAAATTCAATCAGGTCGTTGGTCCTTTTTATTTCTTTTATTTGCAATAATATTAGAGAGTCATGGACGTATTGCCACAAAGCATAATCGGCCATAAAACCTGTTATTAAATCGGTATTTCCAGGAACTCTCCAAAAATATGGTTTCAAAGGAGACTTTAATATAGATTCGTTTTTATAATTAATTGATTCAATCCATCCTGAAGATTGGTTAATTTTTATTTCCGAACGTTCGGATTGAATAACTATCATGTTAGCTTCGACTTTTGAAGTTACCTGCGAATTCTGAATAGGATGTTGATTTGTAAATGTAGTATTAAATGGTAATTTAAATTGATCAAAACCACGTAATAAATATCGAACCATTCCTTTTTCATGTTTCAATTCATTTACAATAAACTTGATATAATATTCTTTACCTGCTTTAGGAGTAATCGATCCATAATTTATTTTAAAAGTGCTTACTCCTCCGCGCACTAATTTTACATCATCAATTTTTTGTTCACTTATCTTCTGTCCGTCTTCCTCAATGGAATAAAATAGATTTAGTGTCTCAGGCGAACTAAAATCGCGGGTATTTTTTAAAGTAAAAATTCCTTTTTGAATATCTTTTACAGAAACAATTAACGGGCGAAAAATGTGCTTCATCTCAAAAAAAGATGGCTTAGGAGTTTTATTTGCACTCATCACTCCTCGAGCACAATAGAATGAATCGGAGTTCATTTTACCTTCCCCAAAATCACCGCCGTAGGCCCAGAATATGACCCCATTTTTGTTTTTCATCATGAAACATTGATCCGTCCAGTCTTCCACAAAACCACCAGAAATGTTTTTAGAACTTTGTACGTTTTTCCATATGCTATCCAATCCTCCTAAGGCATTACCAAAGTTTGAAACAATGACATAATATATAGTAGGTTTTTGCTTAGATTCATTTCCTGGCATGCAAAAATGAATATCTCCAAAAGTACTATCCGAATCAAACAATGAAACTGGACGTTTTGGATCTGATTTTTTGATATAATCATAGGATTCTTGCATCCATTGAGAAGACCTTTTGTGTTTTCCTAAAGACCAACAAATAATATGTTGATGATTCTTATTGCGCTCAAACATGTTTTGTGTTCTGAACAACAGTTGTTTCTTAATAAGCTCACTCTTGACATTTTGAAGAAGTAACGATTGAGCATTTACTTCGTCCACCAGATTAAGTCCATATTTACTAGTTATTTCATACCAGTATGGATCCACAGAGTAATGACTGTTTCTAACAGTGTTAATGTTATTTAATTTCATTAAATCTGCATCGTTTTCCATCCATACTTTGTCTACTGAATAACCATAAATGGGATGGTGTTCATGTCGAATGATTCCTTTCAGTTTATGCTCTTTACCATTGATTAATAGAGCAGTATTTTTAATTTCTATACTAGTGAAAGCAATTTTATAGCGGATAGCCTCTAGTTCATTTCCTTTTTGGTCTTTTAAGATAATTTCCAAATCGTGCAAATCGGGCGTTTCATCGGTCCAGGCTTTTACATCCGATATATTAAATTTAAAATTAAACGGAACATCATTATTTCCATTGATATTAATTTTCTTTTCAGTTGAGCGAATTAATTTTATAGAGTCCTGATATAAATTAATTTTTAAACTGAGGTTGGATGCAGTTGCACTGTCTTTTTTAGTGAGAAATACATCCAAGTCCAACGTTCCAGTTTTATAATTCTGTATTAAATTGGTTTTAGCATAAAAGTCGCGGATATTTATTTTCGGTCTGGAAATCATATATACGTTTCTATAGATTCCGGTTAGATGCCACAAGTTATGGGCTTCCAGGTAAGAGCCATCGGTCCATTTGAAAACTATAGCGGTAATTTGATTTTCTCCAGGCTTCAGAAAAGTGCTGATATTGAATTCTGAAATGGAACGCGAATCTTCTGAATAGCCCGCCAGTTTTCCATTTACGTATAGGTAAAAACCCGCGCTTACACCCTCGAATACTAGGTAATTTTCACGCGAACTCCAATCTTCAGGAAGCTGAAAACGTTTATTAAATACGAATACACTGTTAGTTAAAGAATTTATTTCCGGATACTTGTTTTCAAAAGGTAAGGTGTAATATTTGTAGTAAGGTTTTCCAAATCCTTTGAGTTCCATTACGGAAGGGATGCTGGTTTCCAACCAACCCGAAAAATTCTGCTCTTCTTCAATTTTTGCTGGAATCAAATTGGGATTTTCAAAATACTGGTAACGCCAAAATCCATTCAGTGAACGATAGTATTTTGAATTCGTCCGACTATAGCTTAAGGCTCTCGTTGACGATTCAAAAGGGAAAAAATCGGACCGAGTTTTTTCGCGATTCCATTGAAATATTTCTGGATTCTTCCAATAATCAGGTAAGGTGGAAGAATAATTGACCACTTTTTGCGCTTCGACTTTAGTTTCCGGCTTATCTTTTTTACAGCCACAGAATAAAACAAAGGTTATTAGAATAAGAGTTAAATTTTTATGCCACATAAACTGATAGTTCGATAATACTAGACCCATTTTAGCCTACTTTTGTTGATGAGATTACAGAAATTTTTAAAATGCTTACAAAGATGATATTCAGAGTTTTAATTCTAACGTTTTTATTTGCTTTTGATAATATTCAGGCTCAGGATGATTGGCAACAAATTCATGTGGATGTGGTGTATCTGGCTTCAGAAGATCTGGAGGGCAGGGCTACTGGCACCAAAGGAGAGAAGCTATCAGCCGCATATATAGCCTATAGGATGAATAAAATTGGATTAACGCCCAAAGGAAACGAAGGCTGGTACCAACGTTTTCAGTTCTCTTCCGATCCGCATAACAAAGACACTAAAGATATTACCGGAACCAATGTAATTGGTTTTTTGGACAGAAAGGCAAAATACACAATAGTCATTGGGGCTCATCATGACCATTTGGGACATGGAGTTACGGGATCGAGGAGTCCCGGAGATCATGCCGTTCACAACGGGGCGGATGACAATGCCAGCGGTATATCGAGTATGCTATGGTTAGCAGAAAAACTAGTCCGCGAAAAAAAATTAAAGTGTAATGTATTGTTCATTGCATTTTCGGGTGAGGAATATGGCTTATTTGGTTCTAAAGCGTTTACAGAAAAGTCGTCCATACCCTTGACACAGATTAAAGCCATGATCAATATGGATATGGTAGGGAGGTTAAATGAAGAAAAAGTATTAGCTATAAATGGCACGGGTACGTCTCTTGAATGGAAACAAATCCTGGAAGAAGCTAAGCCCAAGGGATTTCAATTCAATTATTCTGAGGGTGGTATTGGGCCCTCAGACCATACCTCATTTTACCTAAAAGATATTCCGGTACTCCATTTTTTTACTGGTCAGCATCTCGATTATCATAAACCGGGTGATGATAGTCCTTTGGTAAATTATACAGGCATTCTGGACGTATCAAAAATTATTTTAGACGTAGTGAAAAAAACGGCTCAAAAACAAAAAATGAATTTTCAGAAAACGAAAGACGAGAACAAACAACAAGTATCTTCGTTTAAAGTGACCTTAGGCTTAATGCCTGATTATGTATTCAGTGGAACGGGTATGCGCGTAGATGCGGTATTGGATAATCGACCGGCGCAAAAAGCGGGAATGAAAAATGGAGATATCATCATTCGCATAGGAGACTTGGAAATAAAAGATGTCTATGATTATATGAAAGCGTTGGGCATGTATGAAAAAGGGCAAAAGGCGAAACTTAAAATATTAAGGGAGAAGGTGGAAATGGAATTGGAAGCAGAATTTTAGATTAATTATTGAGTTTTCGTTCTTGTTATTCCCAAATCATTATAGTAAAATTATTACTCCATTTATTATTGTTCAAACATGATTTAAATTATTTTGAATTTTATTTTAAACGTCACAATTATGAAAAAGATCATCCTCACTATACTGTTGCTAAATTCTATCGTAATCTCAGTGTTAGCTCAGGACTACTCGAAATTAATTTTGGGTGATTGGAAAGAAGTCAGAAGAGAATCTCGTCTAGGGTATATTTGCAATTCGCGTGGGGATAAGCTAATACCTGGTATTTCGATGAAGTTTTATTCTGATACGTATGGTCATTACCATGATACTCAAAGCCCAGAATTAAAAAGAAAAGCAAAATATACTTTTGTTGGTGATAGTATTATTGAATTCATAAGTTACTATGAAATTGTCAAGTTGGAAAGTGAAAAAATGATTTTAATTAGACGAGCCTATTATGATACCCAATCTATGCATGACTTGAAATCAACCTATATTAGGAAATCCGTTCATAATAAGCTGACTGCAGATGAATTGAAACAATGGCAAGCAACTACTAATCGGGATATTGTTTACAGGGATAGCTGCAAACTTGTTACACAAAAGGATGATGGACTGAAGAAAAATAGTGATGGATATATATTCGTTGAAAAAATGCCTCAATTTCCTGGCGGGAACTCCAATATCAATTTGTTTATAGAAAAAAACAAAAAGGAATTGATTTCAAAAGAAAAGGTGGTGGTAGTCACTACTTTTTATGTAGAAACGGACGGACGGCTAACGGATATAAAAGTTAAGAAATCGATCTCTCCGGAATTTGATGCAGAAGCCATTAGAATTATACGTTTAATGCCTGCTTGGAGCCCTGCAGAAAATGACGGAAAGAAAATACGATTGACTATGTCTTGGCCTATTCTGTTTAATTAATGTTCTAGCTTTCCAATAATTAAATTAATGTTAGCAAAAACTAAGTTATTCAATGTACCTCTGTCTACCTTTAAAAAGAGGGAAAAAGAAATGAACGAGTAAAAAAAGATTTGTTATCACCCCGACATAGTTTGATAACTACGCCAAGCTAATTGATTTTCTTTTCTAAGGGTTTACCACCATTTTTCCAAATAAAAGTCTTAAATACTAAAAAATGATTTTAGCCCTGTTTACTTTTGGCTAAGGCTTACGATGGTGGGGCCATTCAAACAATTCTTCATGCGATACCGATTTATAGTAGGGGTCCTACTCTTGACCCTCTATTCTTCAAATTCCAGTGCACAAAAAATTATTTTAGGAGGTGATAATGCGAATAAGGTAAAAATCTATTCGAGTCACACCTATAACCCCGAGAATCGAAAAGATTCTTGTGCGGCTTTTTCCAGCATCAATGGAGAAGGCATGGTGTATGATGCATTTAATACGAGTCGATTTTTATATCAGGCCACATTGGGGGCTAGTTTGAGTGATATCGAACTAGTTTCTAAATTGGGATTTGAGGCATGGATCGACCAACAAATGAAACTTCCGGTGTATCCAATTTTGAATGAAACCCGCGATGTATTCAAAGAAACGGTGGATTGGCATTTTGCACAGGGAGGAGACTCTGCAGATGTCGCCAGTATGCCAAACTGGATACATTTTCAGTATGCCTGGTGGACCCAACATATGCTAAACAATGATAGATTGCGACAGCGAATCTCATTGGCACTCAGTGAAATCTTTGTGATCTCCATTGAATCGGATCTTTCCCAACATGGAAACGGACAGGCGAGTTTTTACGATATTTTTAAACGACATGCTTTTGGAAATTTTAGAGATATCCTATGGGAAGTCAGCTTACATCCTATGATGGGTTACTATCTCAGCCATCTCAATAATCCGAAAACGGATACTATAGAAAACACAAGACCCGATGAAAATTATGCAAGAGAGATCATGCAATTATTTTCCATAGGTCTGAACGAATTAAACCTAGATGGAACGCTTAAAATGGATAGCTTGGGGCAAGCCATTCCATCCTATAACCAAAAAGATATCAAGGAAATGGCTAAGATTTTCACGGGTCTTGGAATATCTGAAGTAATGCCCAATATGTATACAGACACAGCCGTCTTTGGCATGGGAATCTATGTGGCAGATATGACGAAATTGATGAAGATGTATGAGACCTATCACGAGCCCGGAGAAAAATATTTGTTGGAGGGAAGTATCGTTCCCGCGAGACAAAAAGGCAATGAGGATATAAGTGACGCCATTGATATGTTGTTCAATCATCCAAATGTCGGTCCATTTATTGGTAAACAACTTATTCAGCGACTGATTAAATCAAATCCGTCTCCTGCCTATGTAGGGCGAATTAGCCGAATTTTCAATAATGACGATACGGGAAAAAGAGGCAATTTGGCAGCTGTCATTAAGGCCATTTTAATGGATCCGGAAGCTAGAGAATGTGATGCTATGATGGACGAAACCAATGGACAACTGCGAGAACCCATCGTTCGATACACCCATTTTACCAAAGCCATCGACATCGAACAATATTATGGTCGATATTGGAATATTGGCTATGATTTTTGGGCAGGAACAGGCCAAATTCCCTTAGCAGCTCCTACAGTTTTTAACTTCTTCTCGCCATTTTATACGCCTAAAGGAGGTCTGGATAAAAAAGGCCTCGTTGGACCTGAATTTCAAATTCACAATTCAAGGACCAGCATTGGTTATTTTAATTTAGTGAATGCATGGGCTATATATAATTATGCTATGAACAATTGGGAAGACGAAGATCCTTATGCCATATTAAATATCCGAAACCTGGAAGATTTGGCACAAGATCCAGAAGTTCTCATCAATCGACTAGACATCCTTTTAACGCATGGAAATCTTGGAGATCGAACACGCGGAATTATTAAAGAAACTATTGGAAAATTTATTCATGGTGATTACCGAGAAGATCGCGTTCGAATGGCGATATATCTTATTATGATTTCACCGGATTATGCCATCCTTAAATAAAATTAAAAATGTTTACTAAAAATATATCCAGGAGAAAATTTGTAGGTCAACTTAGTTGCGCAGCATTAGGTACGCATTCTCTTGTCAATGCATTGGTCCATTTGAAAGGGTTGAATGCATTAACTGCTGCAGGCTCCGCTTTAGATCCTCAATACAAAGCGTTAGTTTGTTTGATGTTATCCGGAGGAAATGATTCGTATAATATGTTGTTACCATTATCAAATTCAGAGTATAATGAGTACAATAAAACCAGGTCTAATTTGGCCATTGCGAAAAATCAAATTTTACCATTACAAGTGACCAATACGCCAGGAAGAAATTTTGGTGTACATCCAGTGATGAAGGAAACCCAACGATTGTTTAATAGCGGAAAATTAAATTTTATTTCGAATGTTGGAACCTTAGTGGAAGCAACTACCAAAGAAAAGTTCGAACAGGAGACAGGCAAATTTCCATTGGGTTTATTTTCTCATTCCGATCAATTTCAACAATGGCAATCGTCGGTTGCCGATAAAAGGGAAACACTTGGATGGGGCGGAAGAATGGCAGACCTCATTAAGGATATGAATACGGAACAAGAAATTTCCATGAACATTTCTTTGGGCGGAACCAATTTATTTCAATCGGGAAACGAAACAATTGAATTTTCTATTGATGCAAGAAATGGTAGTGTGGGTATTCAAGGATATGGTCCGACGAATATGTATGATTATTTCAATATTTCGAGGACTAATGCAATTGATACTCTATTGGACCACAGCTATAAGGATATTTTTCAGAAGACATACATGGATGTCATCCGCAGTTCCAGAGACGGACATATAAAATTCACCAATGCACTAGAAGGTGCGCCTGAATTAAAAACGGTTTTTTCAGACAATGAAATTTCACAGGCTTTTAAAATGATTGCGCGCACCATAGCCGTCCATGAAGATTTAAAATTTAGACGACAAATATTTTTTATCAATTTTTACGGATGGGACCATCATGATGAAGTACTCAATAATCAAATTGAAATGTTGGGTATCGTTGATGCTGCTTTATCGGAGTTTAATGCGGCGCTGAACGAAATAAAATTGTCAAATCAGGTAACTACGTTTACGATGTCTGAATTCGGCAGGACGCTTACCTCCAATGGCAATGGCTCCGATCATGCATGGGGTGGAAATGTAATGGTGATGGGAGGTGCAGTGACAGGGAATAAAATTTTCGGACAATATCCATCACTTGCTTATAATGGAGATTTGAATGTGTATGGAGGAACCATTATTCCTACGACGTCTGTCGATGAGTATTTTGCAGAATTAGCATTGTGGATGGGCGTACAGCCGTCGGATTTAAGTTATATGTTGCCCAATATTGGAAATTTTTATAATGTCCAATCCGGAAAAGCACCTTTGGGTTTTCTAAAATAAGTAAAATGAAATTTATGAAAAGAATTTGTATACTATTCGCCATTATATATAGTCATTCGTTAAGTTCGCAATGTTTTCCGGATCGACATTCAACCAATTGGTTTGATGCCTGGGTTTCCTGCGAAGAAACAACAAATCCAAATCCTACGAATAAAAAGGGACATTGGATACTTTATGATTTAATTGATAATTATAAAATTGATAAGATCAAAATCTGGAATGTAAATGATCCTGATCACCTGAACTGGGGCATGAAAGAAATTCGCATTGAATATTCTGCAGATAGTTTGGTTTGGAATGTAGCAGAAGAAATTGAACTGTTGGTGGGTGATGGTAATAATCGCTATGAGGGAATGGATTGGATAGATGTGGTTATTCCTAAGGCGCGATTTATTTTGATTTCTGCGATGTCAACTTTTGGTGGCACGTGTGCCGGATTAGCAGAAATTCGTTTTTCTGCGGAGAAGATTAAAATAAATACAGATGTAGTTGAGGAAAATCAGACGGAGCAGGAGTTGAGTGTTTCCATCTTGCCAAATCCATTCTCAGATATTTTTAAAATAGAGTTCAGAGGAAATTCAATTTCACCAATCAACTTTCAGATTTCGGATATGTTAGGATCTGTTTTACAATCTGAGACGACAGATTTAGTTCAAGGGTTTCAGACTACAAAAATCTTTACCAGGAAATGGCCAGCCGGAAGTTATGTTCTATCGGTAAGACAAGAAAATATATTGAGGCAGATGCATTTAGTTAAAATATAATACCATACATTTCTTTACTCTGCTCTGACTTCAGTCTACGTCGTTGCGAGATCAAATCTCTGATTTGAATTATATTGATTTATGTTTATAAGTGCAAAACTAAGTTCTGCTTCAGTCTACGACGTATCGAAAATAAGTTTTAGATTTGAACTATTCAACCAAATTTAAATAGCTTCGTTTAGATTAACATGTCAGATTTTTTATTACATGCATCCGAAAATTCACCACCACCTTTCCATTGGGATAGTTGGTACGGACAAATTGGAGGACGCCAGATTAAAATTGAAGAAGTCGATGCTATTCTAAAGGAAATCTATGAGGATCAATACTTACGTTTTGAAGGAAGTGTAAATGCGTATAAAACACTATTTGATTCACCCTTACAGGCGGCACAACTTATTAAAGAGAAAGCCATTGAATTTGGCGCTGATATTGTGGGTATTTGTGAAATTGAACCCAGCGATATATTAAAAGGAAAATCAGTCAACGAAAAATTTGCTATTGCTGTCGGTCAACGTATGTTATGGCGAAAATTTCAGGTGGTACCCTCACAAGAAAGTGCCATTGAATGTCTGCGAGTGTATCATTCGCTTGGAGAAGCCATCATTAAACTGGCAGATTACATTAGGAGTCTAGGTTATACTTGTAAGGTGGAACATCCGATTGGAGACAGTGATATACTTCATATTCCTATAGGATTAAAAGCAGGTTTTGGTGAATTGGGTAGACATGGTTCCATTATCCATCCGAAATTGGGTCCGCTATTTCGAATGGGAAGTGTGATTACGTCCATTGAAATGGAATGCGATCAACCATTGGACGTAGGTATTGGAAAATTTTGTGATACATGCAAAGCGTGCAGAATTTATTGCCCTGCCAAAGCAATACCTGATCATCGCAGTCCCGAGGCGGGTAAAGACCATATCGGGTTAGATCGTTATGTTATAGATACCGGGAAATGTTTTCCATATTTTGCATCCCATTATTATTGTTCCGCGTGCCTCCCAGTATGCGTGTACAACCATAAAGAATGGGCGCGCGATTTTGAAGGATATCAAACTAAATTATTTCCAGAAGTAGTATTTGAGACACCACCAGCGCCAACAGACGATGTGGCAGAAGAATTGCGACATGAATATAATAAGGTAAACAGGTAAGTTGAAGATCAGAAGGGTTCTTAACTTAGATACTTTATTAAAGAGCTGATATTCATTCATGGTTATCTGTTTATTTTTGTCAAATGATTCAGACCATTACTTTATCGGATAAACACTGGCGTTTAGGTGAATTAGGCGAAATTTTACAATCGGGTGCGAAAATTGAGATTTCATCTTCTATCAGAGAAAGTATACATGCCAAGAGAAAAATTCTTGAAGAGCGCATTCAATCTTCTGATGAAGCCCTTTATGGCATTAACACGGGTTTTGGAGCACTGTGTAATACGACAATCAATGATAATGAATTAGATCAATTGCAGATCAATCTTGTTCGTTCCCATGCCTGTGGAACGGGCGTCAATATAAATCCGGAGATCGTTCGAATCGTATTATTACTAAAAATGAAAAGCCTGAGTTTTGGATTCAGTGGAATAAGGATGGAAGTCCTGAACTTTTTGGCGCTATTATATAATCTTGAAATCTATCCCTGTATTCCCGAATTTGGTTCGTTAGGAGCTTCGGGTGATTTGGCACCGCTGGCACATTTAAGCCTGAGTTTCCTTGCAGAAGGCAAAGTATTTTATAAAAATCAAATTTATCCAACTGCTGAATTGTTTGAAGAACTACACATTCAAGCTCCAGGCCTTAAGGCCAAAGAGGGGTTGGCCTTGCTCAACGGAACCCAATACTCCACAGCGTTGCTTATTTATAATCTTTTTTTAGCCAATAATTTAATAGCGCAATCATCAGCTATTACTGCATTATCCCTTGAAGCATTTAATGGAAATGTAGTTGCTTTTCATCCTGAAATTCATTCCATCCGAAATCAACTTGGTCAACAGTTTTGTGCAGAACAAGTATTACATTATTTACAAGGAAGCGACATTCATCATCGGGAAAAATCTTCTGTCCAGGATCCATATTCGTTTCGCTGCGTACCGCAAGTGCACGGAGCGAGTTTGGATGCTATCGATTATGTGAGCATTATTGCTGAGCGAGAAATGAATGCGGTCACCGATAACCCCTTAATCCTTACAGATGGATCTGTGGTCTCTGGGGGAAATTTTCATGCACAACCCATTGCATTAGCCGCAGATTTTTTGGCCATTGCATTAGCTGAGTTGGCTAGTATCTCTGAACGAAGAATTTATCAATTGATTATAGGCCAAAGAGGGCTTCCCGATTTTCTTACCGAAGATCCGGGCCTTCATTCCGGCTACATGATTCTACAATATTCTGCGGCCTCATTGGTCAGTATGAATAAACAATTGGCTACACCCGCTTCAGTGGATTCCATTATTTCCAGTAAAGCCCAGGAAGATCATGTAAGTATGTCGGCTAATGCAGGATTAAAATGCAAACAAATCGCACAACATACCACTAACGTTTTGGCCATGGAATGGATGACAGCATCAAGGGCCATGAATTGGCGTAAAGACTGGAAAATGAATGCCCAATTACAAAAAATAGTAGATGAATACAGACAACTGATACCGTTTGAAAGCGCCGATCATGTGCTCGCAGATCAAATTCCTATCACGGCTCAGTTTTTGAAAAATAAATTTTAGAAAGTTGAAATTTATAACGTTTGTTTTGTCTGTTTTTTGGTTTCAAACCTTGTTATTAGCTCAGGCGAGTAAACCTGAATTCTATTTTAACATCCAACTTGCGAAGTTGATGAAACATTCTGATAAGTTCAAATTTGAACCCTCAGGTAATTCTTTTTTCTACAGTGCCGCTTATCAAATTCAAACTTCAGGCGCCAAGCCCTGGCATAGACATTTTAATTTTCCCGCCTATGGAATCGAGGCTAAATATGTAGATTTGGGAAGTCCCGAACAAGTGTTAGGTCAGGCCGTAGGACTTAACCCTTTTTTGGATTTTAAAGTTGGAAGAAAACCCCGAAGCGAAATAAGCCTTGGGTTTGGTTTTGGAATTGCTTATGTATTTAAACCTTATGAAATAAAAACCAATCCTCTTCAAGTAAATATTGGTTCCAAATTGAATAATTTAGTGAGCTTGAGGTTTCAATATGAACTGGACATATACAAAAAACAACGATTGCAATTAGGTGTTGGGATTTTGCATTTGTCTAATGGTTCTTTTAAGAGTCCGAATTTAGGACTAAACTATTATTTGGCTTCGGTCGGATACAAACTAGTCAGCAATGATGAATTAAAACAGTTGTCGGACTACACAAGAGAAGCTTCATCATGGTCATTTTCATTAGGAACGGGAATAGGTTGGAAAGAAGTAAAAGTAGTAGGTGGTCCAAAGTTCCCGATTTATAATCTAAGTGGGGACGTGGCGTATCATTTTAATGATTTCCAATCCATTCATGGAGGTGTAGATTTAGAATATCATAAAGCGTTCACTTATTTTGCAGTGCATACAGAATTAGTGTCTGAGATTGCAGATGCTGCTGTGGCGGGTGTCAGAGTCCAATCATTTGCTTCATATGAATGCATCTTTGGCCATTTACTATTTGAAGCAAGAGCAGGTTACAATATTATAAAAACGAAATTTTATTATGGTGAGCCCTTTTACACGAAATTTTTATTTACATACAAATTGCCTTTCACGATATCTGACAGACTTCATGTACACACGGGAATTTATTTAAAAAATCACTATTTCACCGCAGATCACTTTGCTGTTTATTTAGGAATACGGTGGCATAAGATTACTAGATTATAAATTAAATTTTAAATGAATGAGCTAAAAGACATTTCTATGCCTTTTAGTGAAATGAACCTGAACGAACTGAAAGACATTTTTATGTCTTTCGGTGAAGTGAACCGAAAATGAAGCTGAAGCTTGCGAAACCTGAGATGAGGCGTGGTGAAAGATGCATTAAAGCGCAACAGCCTACGAAGGTCATTGAGGCTTGGTAAGCGCAGCATAAAAGAGCTGTAGTTCTTTCAACTAACAAAAGAAATCTCGGCGTAGACTTCAGTCTACGTCGTTGCGATATCAAATCTCCGATTTGAATTGTATTTGAAAACTATTGTACTTGAACAAATAGAAAATATCCAAATGTTTTTAATAAAGTGCGAATAAAATACTTAGAAACGAATTGAAAGTTTCAAAATGTTTATTACATAAATTCTCATAAAAGCAAACCCTTTAATGTATTTACATACTAAATCAGAAGAATTCTTACTTCTTAATAACTAACACATTTCCTGCAGCTACATCTTTATCATCTTCTATTGAGTTCCACTCCATCAGTTCGTCAATGCTTACATTCGAATATTGTGAGGCAATATCGGAAAGAGATTCTCTGGAACGGATCAAATGATACGTATAATTGCTGCTGATGGTCACCTCGATTCTTGGATTTTTGGGCATATTCAAATCCATCAAATTATGAGTAAATGATTTAATAACGGTATTTTCTATCTTTTCTGGATGTTCGATATTTGGTCTGGAAAACGTAAAAATATCCAATATGAGTGCATTCCCTCCTTGTAGTCTTTCCAGTTCCTGATTTTCAGTTCCTTCAATTTTATTATACTTCGCCATATAATATTCGACAAAATGCACCATATGGCTATCGGGAAGTGCCACAAATTGTCCTTTTTTATCACAGTCAATGGATCCTTTTTTATACGCAGGGTTAAACTCCTCAAACAACGCCGCATTAATGCCGGTAGCTTTTAGCATCGGTTTTATTGGAAATTTTTCATAAATTTTCACATATGTTAAAGTCTGACTTGGCAGATCTTCCAGTGCAGGAACTAATCCGTGCTCCTCATAATATTGCATCAAATAGCTGACGCCAATAAAAGCGGGCACAAATAGCTGCGTTTGTCTGGGAAGATGTTTTCTTATTTTCCAGAAATCTTTGGATTTGGTTTTTTTAATAACATCCATAACCTTGTATTCGCCGCAATTGTATGCTGCAAGCACCAAGGCCCAGTCTTCGAAAATACCATATAGCGTTTTTAGATGTTTGATGGCTGCATAGGTGGATAGAACGGCATCCAACCGCTCATCAATGTTGGGATTTACGCGCAGACCTTTCATTCTGGCTGTAGCGGGCATAAATTGCCAAAGGCCACCAGCCCCAACGTGGCTCATAGCAGATGGATTTAATCTGGATTCGAGTGTGGCTAAGTACTTTAATTCTTTGGGTAAATTATTCTCAGCTAAGAGCTTATCCATAATGGGATAATAAAGCTCTCTACGATATAAAATTAGTTTACTGGAGTTACGGTCACTGACAACAAAACGTTTTACCTGGTCAAAAACATCGTCGACCAATTCTGGCTTGACTAAACAATCCATGGCTTCTATTCTGGATTTGACATCATCCAGCACAAACAATGAGTTAATAGTATTATTAGATTTCTCTGGCGAGCCTAGACCGAACCATGGCGAAGCCTGGACACAAAGTCCAAGACAACAGCATACGGATATTACAATCTTTCGATGATTTGAATTCATGGGTTTATACGGTTTTCGGGTGTAAAAACAGTAAATAAGCCAGTACTTTCTTAATGTGTCCCTTGGCTTTTGTGTAAAATCGGCTAGATTATATAAAGATATTAAGAATATACGAAACGCAAAGGTATAGATAAATATTTTAAATAAAAAGTTAACAGCCTAAATATACTGTTAATATATATTATAATTTAAAATAATATGTATTCTCTTACCTGTCTATTCTAATTTTGTAGCTGCAAAGAAGCTCTTCAATGAGCCCCAAGCGATAGTTTGCTGTTCTCCGTTTTCTTGATTTTTGATATTACAAAGTTCATTTTGACGCTCTTTTTCGCCAATTATGACCACAAAAGGAACTTTTAGATCTTCAGCATACTTAAATTGCTTTTTAAGTTTGTCGGGTTCAGGGTAAATATCCACAGTAATGCCTTTGACTCTTAATTGATTTGCCAATTTAAAGCAAGCCAGGTGGCTTTCATTATCTAAGGCTATAAACAAAACCTGAATCGCAACACCTAGTTGTTCGGGGAATAAATTCAATTCCTCCATAACGTCGTAAATTCGGTCAGCACCAAAGGAAACGCCTACCCCAGGAACATCTGGAAGTCCAAAAGCACCGGTAAGATTGTCGTAGCGGCCGCCACCACCAAGGCTCCCCATTTGAATATTTTTGGGAATGACTTCAAAAATGCAGCCCGTATAGTAACTTAACCCTCGCGCTAACCGGGGTTCAAACAGAATCTCGTTGTAAGGATGGCTGGTTTCTACATATCTAAATACTTCTTCAATTTCCATAACCCCCTTACTTGCTATATCATTAAACCGAAACTGGCTGAGTTCCTTTATCTGCAATTGATTCAGTATCCAATCAGCCTTTTCAACAACCATGTTAAGCTTTAACAATTCCTCTCGCACACCCGATTCGCCGATCTTATCCAGTTTATCAAGGGCGACTGTCATTTCAACAAATTGGTCTTGACTTCCCGTTTGAATGGCCATACCCTCCAATATAGCTCGGTGGTTGATGATAATTTGTACTGGAATGCCTAATGATTGGAATACCCTATCATAAATCAATGCTAATTCCGCCTCATACATTAAGGATTTGGAACCGACTACATCGGCATCACACTGATAAAACTCCCGATAGCGGCCACGCTGGGGGCGATCCGCTCTCCAAACAGGCTGAATCTGGTATCGTTTGAAAGGTAAACTCAACTTTCCAATATTCATTGAAACCACTCTTGCGAATGGCACCGTAAGGTCATAACGTAGCCCTTTTTCTGAAATGGAAGGAATTAATTTTGATGAGTTCTTTTCTTTTAAGAATTCTTCGTTTGCGGATTTAAGGTAATCGCCACTATTCAATATTTTAAACAACAGCTTATCACCCTCCTCCCCATATTTTCCGGTGAGCGTAGATAAATTTTCAATGGCTGGGGTCTCTAACGGTTGGTATCCAAAATGGATAAAGCAGTCTTCAATAATTTTAAAAATATACTTTCTTCTCTTTGCCTGTAAAGGTAAAAAGTCACGGGTCCCTTTCGCTAATGAAGCTTTCATCAAATCCTAATTAATGACGCAAATATCCAATAATTAAGCGATTCAAATCTAAGCAATCCCCATATCTGAATTTTATAGTAAACAAAACACTATCAGACCCTTTTTTATAATGAATAAGCCATTATTCAAAAGAAGAAATGTCCAAGTCATAAAATTTTTTGAAATTCATGCAACAAAATCAGGATTCCTGCATCCTTATTATTACAAACAAGCGCGAAAGTACCAACGAAAAAAGCTATGGTGGAGAGAGCTATACAAGGTGATCAAATGGCCAGTCGACAGTTGTATGATCAATTTGCCAAACCCATGTTTAATCTCTGTTACAGAATATTGAATAATGAAGGTGACGCCCGTGATGTGCTGCAGGAAAGTTTTATAAAGATATTTCAAAACCTGCACCAACTCCAAAAAGAGGAATTACTTCCGGCATGGATTAAACGAATCTGCACCAATACGGCGCTACAGCATTTTGAAAAGAGAAATAGAATTCGATTTGATGAACTGGATTTAAATACCCAATTCATATCATCAGAAGATTACGAACTAGAACTGAATGAAAAAGAATTTGAATTTCAAATAGACCAACTAAAAGCAGCGATACAAAAATTGCCTGATCGTTACCGTATAGTTTTTACGATGTATGCGATTGAAGATTTTTCGCACGAAGAAATAGCCAAAATGTTGGGTATTGTTTCTTCTACTTCGAGGAGCCAATATTTAAGGGCAAAACAAAAAATTTTAGAAATTTTAAAAAAAAATAATAGCGATGTCAGATCCATTAAAAAAATTTATTCAGAAGCACAAGGAAGCTTGGGATGACAAAACTCCGGATGATCAGGTCTTTCATAGAGTTATAACCGCTATCCAAAAATCAACGAAAACTGAACCTAAGACTAAAAAGATCGTCAAACCATTCTTATTTAAATGGTCTATTGCCGCCAGCATTGCAGTGCTGATCAGCGTTATCTGGCTGATTTTATTAACTGACAAACCAGAAATACCTCAAGAGGTTACCGTGCAAGCTGCATCTATCCAAAATGAAAAAAGAAATCATTCAATCGATGAAATAAATACAGCGAATAGTGGTATAAAAGAAATTCAATCTGATGAAAAAATTTCAAATAGCAAACCAGTAGAGATTGCGCAAATAACTATCGGGAGTACCAAAACCATTAGTGGATCAAAACCAAAAAATAACATACAAAAACGCACGGTTGCAGAAGGCCCTCAAGAGTCTGAGAAAGTATCTGAAAATCTGGCAAATGATGAGGAACCAGCGATAGTCTATCAAGAGAACGCATGGAGTTCACAAGGGGATCATGAAGTTTACTCAAAAACCAGTAACGAACCGGAATTAATTCAAGTCCAACCAATGGCTGAAGTATCTCCTCAAACAAATGCGGTCCAAGTCAAACCGCCAACGTCCGTCTCTCAGAATGAAATTTCTCAAAGTGAAGATTCACCTAATGCGCCACAAACTATTGGCAAAAGTATTAAAAGAGGGTTTATAAATTTTTTATCCAAAAAGGTCAGTCAGTGGACGAATAATGCATTACAGGTGAATTCTATGGGCACAGAAGATAAATCAACATTAGCAATACATTATAAAAATGAAGATTTTGAATTTCAAAAGCTAATTCATATTTCAAAAGATTAGCCTTCATATTTTTTTCTTTAGTCAAAGAAAATTTACTTAAACCAATTAATAATATATAAAAATCTATACCATGAAAATTCGAATTCTAATCTTTGTTTCAGTACTATTTGGGTGGTTGAGTGTAAATGCTCAAACGCCTCCATCTCGACCTACACCTCCAACGCCACCGACAGCGCCTACTCCTCCTAAAAGCCCCAGGGCTCAGGAAAAAATGGAAAAGGATACGGTGAAAATTAAAATCAAGGGCAGAGAGATACTGATTATAGAAGACCATAATAAACGAAAACGATCTACAGAAAAGGAAAAAGAAGAAGAAATGGAAAACCAAAGGAATGCCCATGAGAAAAAGATGGAAGAACATGATCGCAAAATGCAGGAGCATGACAGTATGATGTTAAAGCATGAGGAAATTATGGAAGAGAATGATGACCATCTTGAGCATCCAGAAAATAGAAATCCGGGCATAAAAACTAAAAAACGTAAGGTAGCCGATGTCGATTTTTTGGATATTGATTTGGGTGTAAATATTTTATTGAATGATGCGTCTCCTAAACCAGAACAGCTTATAGATGATCTAAAAATTAAAACGTTTAAATCCTGGAATGTCACGTTTACGTTTCTTCCCACCAAAATTTATTTTGGAACCAAACACTTGATGCTAATGACGGGATTTGGATGGAATATTTCTGGGTTGCAGTTTAAAGAAAAAATAAGTTTTACTCCCAACAAAACATTAGAATACACACGAGATGCAAATGTAAAGAATAGTAATAGTTGGTTTCAACATTTACAGGTGCCCTTAATGTTGTATGTGGAAAGTAAAAAATTAAAAGGTTTGGGAAAAATAGGCATCGGTGCAGGAGGGTATGCTGGCGTGTTGGTTAATGAAGTGAATGTGGAACGACGAGCAGACCTGGACCGAAGCATAAAAACAAATGAAGATTATGGCTTGAATCAATATCGATATGGACTGAGCGGTCGACTAGACGTTGGGGCACTAAAGTTTTTTGCAAATTATAATTTATCACCCACCTGGGAAGACACCGATTTTAAAACGCTGGAATGCGGATTGTGGTTTGATTTCTAGTTTTAAAAGAATTAACGAGAATTGTCATTAAGCAAATGCATAATGACATCAATGCATGTCATTACTCGAAGCCCTAATGACAATATGTGATTATAAGCAAAAAGTTTTATTCATAGGGTTCGTTTTACTTTCTTATAATGTGGTAGGCCTGCAAGTGAGAGCATTTGCAGGCTCTTTTTTTTTATAAAACGGTGATAAAGTCTCTCATTAGCAAAATAGGTATTGGTGAAAAGGAAATAACTTTACACAATCCAACATGTTTCTTTTTTACCTTTAAGCTTGATCAAAGAGGCATCTAATTTTGCTTTTTAAGAAAATATGGTTTATTCTAATAATCTCTTCATCCAAAAAGCGCAATCCTTAGGATTTGATAAAATTGGTTTTACTAAAGCTGAAAAATTAGACCAGGAAGCCCGACAACTGGAAAAATGGTTACACAATGGTTATCATGCTGAGATGACTTATATGGAACGTTATTTTGATCTGCGAGTGGATCCGGAGAAACTATGCCCGGGAACCAAAACAATCATCGTGATGAGTTTACCTTATGATCAAGAAAGGCCGCAGAAAAATTCCGATCAACTTCAAGTTGCACGATACGCGTACGGCAAAGACTATCATAAAATTATTCGGAAGAAAACTAAAGAACTTATAAGCTGGATGAAAGAATGTTTTGGAGATATTCAAGCACGAGCTTTTGTGGATTCGGGACCCGTTTTGGAGCGTGTCTGGGCAAGCAAGAGCGGGATCAGTTGGAATGGAAAAAATACCTTAAGCATCCATCCTAAAGATGGGAGTTATTTTTTTCTCAGTTGTATTTTTACAGATTTACTGTTTGAGTTTACACAGTCGATTCAAGATCACTGCGGTACTTGTAGAAGATGTATTGAAGCTTGTCCCACAGATGCGATTGCACCGCAGGGATATTTGTTGGATGCTTCAAAATGTATATCGTATGCCACAATAGAATTAAAAAATGCGATTCCGGAATCATTCAGAGGAAAAATGGAAAACTGGATATTTGGTTGCGACATTTGCCAGGAAGTGTGTCCGTGGAATCGTTTTTCAAAACCCACTAAAGAAAAAGAACTTGAAGCAGCATGGGATTTGCTGGAGCTAACTAAAAAGGAATGGATGGAGTTAAGTGATGAAGCATTTAATATGATAGCCAAAGAATCTCCGATGAAAAGAACAGGACTGGAAGGAATGAAACGAAATGTGGCATTTCTAAAAAAGCTTGAATAGGGATAATTGAATAGTTCGGTAAAGTCTGCATTAAAAATCGCTATAAATTAGAACTAATTTTATATAGATTCAAAAATAATTTTTTCCATCTTAATATTAGAACGTTTATAATGTCCAGCTTCCATTGGAACTTCAACAAACCCAAATTTTTTGTATAGATGGATGGCAGAAGCGAGTTTTGTATTTGAATATAATATGAGTTTTTTAATAACCATTTCTGTTGCGATAAGTAAACATTGCTCCATCATAAAATTTCCAATACCTAAACCTTGGACACGATCTGTAACCGCCATTTTACCCAATTCAAATGTGTCATCGTTTAGTTTTAATAATGAAAATGTTCCTACAATTTCACCTAAATATTTGGCATAATAAATTTTCCCACCTTTATATAGAATTTCTTTTTCTGGATAACTTGGTTGAACGATATCGTTCGGTTCTAGTTCAAAGTATTTTTCTAACCATTCGATATTGAGTTCTTTAATGGCATTTTTAAATTCAGATCGGTATTCGATTAATTCAAAGGAATTCATGGATATATTTAGTTGATCAACTATTTTTTATGAAAACGAATATCATTATATGGTACGATAATGTTTGAATTTATTTTAAGGCATTTACTAAAAATACTCATTCCATAAATAATATTTGAACCGCTAACTCAGCCTTTCCTTCATTAAATAATTGCAGACAATGACGTTCAATTTCTTTAGAAGATTTTTGAAGTAAATCAGCGGGGATCGAATGTTCAGGATTTTCTAAAAATTGGCGCGCCTGTTCTTTTGTTGGCAACGCTTTTAAACCAGACATATAGCCGATAAAATTGGCAGATAGTATATCGCTTCGTCTGATATGTTCGGGCAATCCAGGATAGCCCACAATGGGTAGAGTTTGGCTTTGAGGCATAAAATGTACCGCCGCACCGCTGGCTCTGACATAAAAAGCCCGTCCCATTCTTCCGATTAAGTCGATCTTATGTGGATCGATTCGGTTGTTGTCATCCAATACTGATTCGTCTATATGCATACATAGCACTTCACAAATAATGAGATGCCCAGCCCCACCTTTTACTCCAAGGGTTTTAATTTCGATCACCCTGCATTCCATATTGACAGGGCATTCTTTGACTAAGGGCGCGCTGACCTGAGTGGCGGGAATAGGCGTTAAACCCGACTGTTCAAATTCATTGATCTCAGGAGGAAAATCGACGCTACAAACCAGCATCTTCCTGGCGATTTCATAATTGACCACATTAACGACACATTCTTTGGTAGCCATCACATTGTGTAAGGTGTCTTTCGTGGTGTTATTTTCTACTCTACGGTTTGAAGAAAACACCAAAATGGGCGGATTACTGCTGAAGGCATTGAAGAAACTGTATGGCGCCAGATTCACCGCTCCATTCGTATCCATCGTACTCACAAAAGCAATAGGTCTTGGAGCCACCGCGCCCAATAAAAACTGATGGAAGTCTCCTGTTGGAATGGTCCCTGGAACTATGATTTTTTTCATCTGATACGTTAAGTTGCAAAAATAGCTTGATTTAAAGATTACCCTCGACCCAATTATAGAAAGTTAATTTAACAGTCCTTGTAAAACATTTCCATCGACTCTTGTTATTTAGTTCCAAAGATGTAACATGAAGTGGATATTAACGCTTGCAGGAATTTTCTTACTGATATTTATGGTGCGCTATTTTTATTTCAAGCCAATGTTGGTTTTAGGTCAGGAGGCCCCGCCATTTAAAGCCTTGGATATCAACAAGCAAGAAATCAGCCTCGATCAATTTAAAGGAGCTTATGTATTGTTAGATTTCTGGGGTAGTTGGTGCGGACCCTGTCGCGTAGAGAATCCTATTTTGGTGATGATGTATGAAAAATATCGAGGAAAGTCCTTTAAATCAGCCTCAAAAATTGAGTTCATTTCCGTGGCTTTGGAAAAGGAGCAAATCCGAGCGAAGGAAGCCATACTTAAAGACGGGCTGATATGGCCACTCCATATCGTACAGGAAGGCATGCTAGAGAGCCCGATCGCCCAGGTTTATTCAGTACGTTCTATTCCTACAAAGTATTTAATAAGCGGGGATGCTAAAATCTTATTGGCCAATCCCACAATCAAAGAATTAGATGATTTTTTGGCAAGGGAAGTGATAAAAAACTGACAAATTGGCTTTAAATCCAATATGGCAAGTGAATTGCCAATAAGAATTGTTTAGAAAAAATCTTTATTATGCTGACAGAAGAGACCAAACAAGAAGAGGTGGAAAATAATACAATGGATGAAGGGAGCTTTGAAGTGCCTATTTTCGAGGCTGGAGAATCGGGATTGGATTTGGATAAGCTTAAACAAGAATTAGCTGATCAAAAAGATAAATACCTCCGCCTGATTGCAGAATTTGACAATTACAAAAAGCGTACACTAAAAGAACGAATTGATTTAATCAAGACCGCTTCACAGGATCTTATTCAGGACTTGATTTTGGTCTTGGATGATTTTGACAGAGCGGAGCAGTTGTCGACCCAGGAGAACGACCCGACTATATTTCCCGAAGGCATGAAGTTACTATACCAGAAATTTTTAGGAATTCTCAAATCAAAAGGCCTGGAAGTATTGGAATCTACTGGACAAAAATTTGATCCGAATTTTCATGAAGCTATTACAGAAATACCCGCTCCTGATCCGAAAATGTCTGGAAAGGTTTTCGATACCATTGAAAAAGCCTATCTATTACAAGATAAAATTATTCGCTTTGCCAAAGTGATTGTAGCAAAGTAAAAACCATATTTAATCAAGATTTAATCAAAGCCTTGTCAATGAACAATACTCATTCACTTTGCGAAATGTAATTATGGCGAAAAGAGATTATTACGAAGTGTTAGGCGTTCCGAAAAATTCGGATGCAGATGCCATTAAAAAAGCATACCGTAAAGTGGCTATGCAATATCATCCGGATCGAAATCCTGGTGACAAATCAGCGGAAGACAAATTTAAAGAAGCTGCTGAATCTTATGAAGTACTGAGTAATCTTGACAAGAAAGCAAAATATGATCGTTACGGTCATGCAGGCGTAGATCCTCAAGCCGGTTTTGGTGGTGGAGGAAGCATGAATATGGATGACATATTTTCGCAATTCGGAGATATTTTTGGAGATAGCGGAAGTCCTTTTGATGCTTTTTTTGGTGGAAGATCGGGAGGGCGAAGTGCAGGGACCGGACAAAAAGGAAACAACCTTAGAATTAAGGTAAGCATGACGCTGGAAGAAATTGCCTCGGGTATCACAAAAAAGATAAAAGTTAAAAAGCAAGTTACTTGCAAGACTTGTCAAGGAAGCGGCGCAAAAGATGCCAAATCCGTAAAGACATGCAGTACCTGCAATGGATCTGGATATGTGAGGCAAGTGAGAAGTACTTTTTTGGGACAAATGCAAACGACGACCGCTTGTCCAACTTGTCACGGTACCGGGCAACAAATTTCCAATCACTGTAGTGCTTGTCGAGGTAGTGGAATGGAAATGGGTGAGGAACTTATTGAAATTCAAATACCTGCCGGCGTCGAAGACAATATGCAACTCTCTATGCGAGGAAAAGGGAATGCCGGTAGCAATGGAGGCCCAGCAGGAGATCTGATTATCAGCATTGAACAAAAACCCCATGAAAATTTTTCACGCGATGGAATAAATATACATTACGACTTGTACCTCAATTTTGCAAATGCCGCACTTGGTTACCAAACTGAAGTCCCTGCCCTCGGAAGTCCGGTAAAAATTAAAATTCCTGCAGGAACACAAAGTGGAAAAATTTTCCGATTGAAAGGCTTGGGCTTACCATCTGTGCAATCTTATGATAAAGGAGACCAGTTGGTTCACATCAATATATGGACCCCAAAATCATTGACAACAGAAGAAAAAAACTTGTTGGAGAAAATGAAACAAATGAATAATTTTCAACCGCATCCATCCAAAGATGAAAAGGGATTTTTTGATCGCATGAAAGAATTTTTCAATGCGTAAGCATGTAAGTGCAGGAAAATTTTTCTGCATCTTTCTCTCTTCTGCATTATTAGTGTGTTGTGATAGCGCCCAAATTTATAAACAAGAAATAAAAGTCTCTAATGAATCCTGGACCTATGATGAAGTCTTGGATTTTTCTTGGAGCATTCAGGATACGAGTGCTGTTTATCAAATAGACTTAGCGGTGGAATATTTAAAAAATTATAGCTATCAGAACCTTTACGTAAAGTGCAGCACACAATATCCGGATACCGTAAAATTTGACCAGGTTGTTTCATTGGAACTGAACCGCGCATCGGGTCATTCAAATGGAACCTGTTCAGGCAGTCGATGCTCCGTAGAGATCCCCTTACAGTCGAAAGCAAAATTTCCTATTGTAGGCGAGTATCACTTATTTATTTCCCAACATTCACGCGAAAATCCGTTGCAGGGAATTGAATCCTTTACGATGGTGGTTAAGAAATTGGCGAATAATTAATTTTCTTTTTCAATAATTTATAGAATTCGAAAAACACTCACTGACTTATCAATTTTTTACTTTTTACTTTGTTTATCGAATTGAAAATGCGCAAAGTTTTCATTAATATTACAGAATAAAATTTCAATAAGATGAAATACCTGTGCACCCTAATTTTTCTAAGTTTAACAGTACTTTTAGTAAGGTCGCAATCTGATTTTACCTGGATTAATCTTGGTCAGGGACTAAATAGTACCGCCCTAGATATTAAAATAGAACCATACGGTATTTTAGCTGGTGGAAATTTTACTGATGCCGGAGGTGTTGCCGGAGTAAATTATTTTGCATTATGGGATGGTAAAACTTGGTCTAAAATTGGAGAAAGCCCGAATTCTAATGTGCATTGTATATTGCCTTTAGGCGATAAAATTTATATAGCAGGTGTATTTACAAAGGTGGGAAATGTGTCGGGCACATCTTATGTGGCCATGTGGGACGGTAAAAAATGGAATGCACTGGATACAGGCTTAAGCGGTAAGGTTTATCAGTTGATAGAACATAAAGGTTTGATATATGCGGTAGGAAATTTTAAGAATCCACAAGGCAAAAATTATTCTGATAAGGTAGTTGTCTGGAATGGCCTGAAATGGTCATTTGTAGGGAAAGGAATAACCGGAGATAAATTTAGCATCGCATTTTTCAGAGATACCTTATTTGCTGGCGGAGGACCGCCAAACTATTTAATGAAATTAGAAGGTGAAAATTGGATTCAATGCAATCTTAAGTTTAACAATTACCTAAGCTATCTCTGCGCATCAGATTCAAATTTGTATGTGGGTGGGAATTTCAACTATATTGAAAATGGGAAAAAAATGAGTTACTTGATAAGTTGGAATGGAAAATATTGGATGCAAATGGACACGGTAATTAATTATACCCCTTTGGAATTTGTTCCGATCGGTAACAGTTTATATGTAGGCGGAACCTTCACAGATGTTAACAACAATCCAAAAGCGGATCATTTAGCTAAGTGGAATGGAAAATCCTGGGAAACATTGGGTTTAGGTCTTAATTTTTCAGTCTATGGTTTGGCTAAATCAAATGATTCATTAGTAATTGGAGGAAATTTTCTTTCCACACCAGGAAATTCATTTACAAGGTATATTGCCTTATTAAAATTAAAATGTACAGACTCAGATAATGATGATATCTGCGATTCAAAAGATAATTGTCCTAAAGCAAGCAACTCCAATCAAAAAGATAGCGATTGTGATGGGGTTGGAGATGCCTGTGATTTATGTCCAGGAGGAAACGACACCATCGATTTAAATGCGGATGGTAAACCGGATTGTGCATTTTATCCAGGAAAAAAATATGTAACTTCAGAACAGAAATGTTGTTTGGGATTAAAAATTAAATATTGTAAATTTAAGGGGACAGAAAAAAAAGAAGGATGCGCATGTCCAAATAAAATCCAAAAAATTTTAGATAATGGAGCTTATATCGGTACGTGCGATGTCATCCAATGTAAATGAGTTATATTGCTAGGTCCGGTGCAAATAAAGTGCAAGGTAAATCACCTAAGTTTTTGGAGATGGCTATTAATAGTTATACTATTTTCTTAATATAATAACACGCATCTAAAAAAAATTTTTGGGTCCAGTTGACGGTTTGAAATGGAAAGTACTTTCCATAATTTGGAATAGATGACGCAAATGACCCGTAATATTCCGGATCGGGAGACGTGTTCTGATAAGGCAATAATTCTTGAAATAATTTGATGGCGATAGTTTTAAATAGAATGTTATTAGTCCATATGAATGCTTTGACAAACAGGGAAGCAAATTGTGCCTGACCAACTACACAATTAAAGGTATAATTTCCATTCCAGTTTACATCATAAGAACCCGCTAAATAATTTTTTTTAATAATTTGGTTTCCCAGCGTCTCCAAACTATTCATAACAAACTGGAAGATATCATCTCGTTGAAGAATTATGGAAGACTCTGCAAACCCTTCTAAAGTATACGCGAGGTTGTGTGATAATGGATTTTGACCTGGATAAAATCCAGCGTTCATAAAAAAATAATTATCACAGCGATAATCAAATAAATAATTTAATGAATGCTCAAGTTGACCAGAATGACCCCATTTTTTTTTATATAGCAGCATAGGCCAGATAGCCCGAGAATAATAAGCCGGAAAATAATTGTTTACATATAAACCTTGTGTCCACCTTCCTACTCCATCTAGTTGATTTAGTAGAAAATTGTAAGCATTTGATGCGGCTTGTTCAAAAATATCTTCATGATTATTTTCATAACAACTAATAAGACCAAACAGTATTTGTGAGGTGTTGAATGAACTTATTTTTTCTTTTTTTATTCCTGAATAATAATATCCTTTTTCGGATTGAATAGAACATAACCAGTTTCCTGCTTGTAAGGCTATTTTTTCAGCATCAGGAATTTGATCTTTATTAAAATCCAAGAAATTTTCAATTAAATATCCTGTGGTTTCAGGATAGGGTTTTCTCCAGGATATAGATGAGGGCAGGTACCAGATACGACTGTGAGGAAATCCTGTGCGGTGGAATTTATTAAATCCATAGGTAAGCCAACTTAAAGCGGCACTTTCCGCTGCTTCAATGTGAGTTTTGTTTAATTCCCTTAGTTCCATTATACGTTAAAGGCATCCCACAGTCGTAAAAATACATTTTGAGATCGAACGAGATAACAATATGGTTTTGTTTCACTAGTAAAGGATTTAAAAACTTTTTCAATGGATGGGACCATCGATCCATCAAAGTGAAAATGACATCCCAAGTTTATGGCAAATTCTATGGCACGCCAAATTAGAATAGAGTTTGATTCTCTGTTTTGGAATTGTTTATCTGTTGCGTTCATCCAGAAATACCAAACATTTTCAGATCTGATAAGAATTGCTGTTGCAATAATGTGTTGATTTGGATCTTGTACACTAAATGTTTTAAAACTTTGCAGTGGATCCAGATACTGTTTGATCTGTGTTAATTTATGTAAGGATAAGGATGATTTGGCATAATAAGGGTTTTCTAAAATCAGGTTATAAATAGTCTCCAGCGGAGCATCTTCAATAATCGCGGTATCTTTTTGACCTGATTGAATGTGATTTCGCGTACCCGCATGAATTTGATGCCAAAGAGAATCTATTTTGGTGTCAGAAGGAATCCAACATGTAGTAGCCCAATACGCTTTAGAATAACTACCTAATAAAGGACTTAGGGTATAGAAATTCAATGGAAATTTTATTTTGACACGGCTGTATGTATTGAGTTCCCGATCTAAAAGCTCTAGTAATTTTACTTCTTTGGAATAAATGGAATAGGCGTTTGTGGTTTCTATTTCATGAAATATTTTAATATTGTGTGGCGTGAATTCTGCACAAGTATGGGTATGAAATGGTCCATAGGTTTTTTGAACAAACGCAGCGATCAAATGACTGTTTTTAAAACTAAGTTCGATCATTTTAATCTTAGAATTTTCAGATATGATATCCAACCATTCCTGCTTAAGAAATAAATCTGAGTGATTCAATGACACGGAATAAATTAAAGTGAATTTTAATTCTTCAAAAGTAAGAGACTTAGAAAAGATATTACCATTTTTACAAACTTATTTTAAGAAATAGTAGCAGTAACTTTCCTGGAAATGCTGGTGCGAAGATAAAAAGGATCTTTCTTGAATGAACAGATACGGTGAACATATAAACTACATATTCAAATGGCAGGTGGCCAGTACCTTGCTGGTAGTATTGTTCCAAATCGTAGGCATTGTATTGGTAGGTAGGTTTTTAGATCTGAAGAATTTGGGCATATTCACACTTTTTCAGATCGTCTTTCGATTTGGATTGCTGATTTTTGATCCAGGTATGTTTCATTCCATTGTCCAAAGGTATGAGACATCAAAAAGTCTGATTAAACTGTTGTACCGCTACCAGTTGGGAATAGTAAGCGTACTATTAATACTTATGATAGGCACCTATTACTGGATCATCCAAGGTAATTCCGAAAATAATATTTTATTGATTCTATCTATTTTTTGTCTTGTGGGTGTCGCCATCGGAAGTTATTTTCATAATGTATTGATTCTACATTTGAAGCAGGATAAGATCAGCTATGCGCAAATACTTTCCTATGTATTGGAATTGATCGCTCTCTTGCTTCTACTTAACTATGTTTCAGCATTACTGGCATTTAGTATTAGTTTATGCATCAGACTTTTTATATTTTATTTAGGATGTTTTATTTTTTCAGCTTCCATAAGTATAGATAAAGTTCAAAATGAATCTTTGGTGAAAACAGATGCACACGTAAATTTTGGGCTTTATCATATGTTGAATCAGGGATTAAGTTTTTTACAAGGACATTATGATACGGTTTTATTGACATTATTATTCGGATTGAGTGTCATTGGCCCCTATAATCTGTCGTGTGAAATCGGATTTTTAATATTTTCAAAAATTAATCCTATATTTAATAAAACGCATTTCCCGATTATTTCAAAAGCCAGGAAAGAAGAAAATCCAATTCAGGGTATTATCAGTTATACATTTTCTCAGTTTTTATTCATCCTTATTCCACTGTATATATTATTTTGGGCAAATGCAGATTGGATTCTCACCCTGGCATTTGGTGCAAAAGCCGAAATCATATTATTTTTTACAAGATTTATATTGGTAGTTGCTATGTTGAAAGCAATCAACAATATGTTGTTTAGTTATATCATGGCGTTAGGAGAATCCAGAATATTATTTTTCTGGAATGTAGCCATTGTATTAATCAACTATATGATATGCCTTATTTTTTTCTGGATAAGAATTGAGATGCACACATTTCTTTGGTTCAGTATGGCGTATAGCTTGGTGGTAGTTTGTATTATGCTATACATATTGAATCGTAAAGTAGATTATTTATATCAGGAGTTAATGAGTTGGGTACCAAAATTTTTAGGTTTTATAGTTTTATTTAGTTTCTTGTTGTTTATAGTAAACTTTTTAGGTGTGGGATCGTGGATCCAATTTGTTCTTGGAATTAGTTTGTATGCTTTGTTATTTTATCTTATTGATAAGTCAAGATTTTTACAATTAGTTAAATTAAAATTGGTATAACATTAATTTCAACGTATTCCGATACTATTTAAACATATATTAAATATACTTTAGCTTCAGGAGGAAATAATGAGTGGGTTCAGATTGATCATCAATAACAAAAAAGATAACATAAAGGTAACTCATCAGTACGAAAGATGTTATTACATTTCATCCAACAATTTTCAATTAAGTCTTGACCTTCATCCAAACGCAATAAACAGGATACAAGAACATCAGCATTTTGCCTTTTGTTTATTTGGAAATATTGTTTTTAAAAAAACATTTGAATCACGTTGGGTTGAGTTTACAAGGTTGGAGAGATTCCCAGAAAACAAAGAAATTATAGATTTATTCCGGCATTTAACTGGAATATATGCCCTCACAATTATTAATAAGTTGACCGGTGAATTGAGAATTACTGCAGATCCTTTGTCATTTTATCCCATTTACTACTATAAGAGCGACCATCAGCTGGTTCTCGCATCGTCTGTGCTACATTTTTTGGAATTTAAAGATCAATTGCATTGGGATGAATCGTTAATATATAATTACTTACAGAATGGAAACTTTGTATTAAATCGAACCTGGTATAAAGAAATCTTGAGAATGAAATCAGGTATGCTAATGAAGTTGGATTGTAATAATTTGGCGTTTAGCTTTCAAGCGTTTTGGTCATGGAGAGAAATTCAAATTGATGTAAGTAACAATCTTGATCTACTTATGGAATCATTCCATGAAATATTTTCGAAATCAATAGGAGATTTGAATTTTGAAAACCAGGAAAAAATAGGGATTAGTTTAAGTGGTGGTGCAGATAGCCGGTATATGTCCGCAATTTGCAGTAAATATTGGGATGCAGAAACATATACTTTTTCAGCAGGACATAGCAAGGATTTAATTCTTGCGCAAGAAGTAAGTTCCAATCTGCAGTTGAAACATACATACTATGAATTGACTTACGATCATTGGTTGAAAGACCGGCTTCCCGCATTTTGGAATTGTGGCGGAGCGGTGAATGTGGGACAATTTCATGAAGGGACTATTTATAACTTGATAAAGGAGGAATATAATATTTGTTTTCATGGAGTTTTTGCTCAGGTTTTTAATGAAAAATTGCCAGGTGGTAAATTAACCCACGATGAAGCTAGACGCGTTCTAGCATGTTCACCGGAAGAATACGACATAGAGGATCCATATTATGAATATCCAAGTTTAAGTCCATATTTCTTCGAACACAACGTAAAAAATAAGTCTGCACAAGTCATCTATAATTTATCACATTATGTGACCATTGTCCCTCCTTTTTATGATTTGAATTTATTTTATTTTCTATATAGCTTACCCTTACATTATACCGTTCATGGTAAGTTTTATCTGGAAGTCATGCATCGGTATCTTCCAAAGGCACTTTCAAAGATACCTTGGCAAAAAACCGGAATTTCATTGCAGTATCCGCATTGGAATTATGTAGCAATAAAATATAAATGGCCTGTCATAAAGGAGCGAGTATACGGTATGTTTGGAAAGTCGGATCATTTTTATAATTACCGTAATATAGAAAAGGAACTAGATTTTTGGATAAAGGAATTTGCTTTAGAAAAATATTTTGATGACATTAATTTCGACAAGAGCAGGCAGCATAAACTAAATATACTATCATACTATATCTGGCAGGAAATGCATAAAAAACAAACCTATGCCATATTGTAAGGTTTTACATATTATAGACTGCTATTTGCCGCAAACGATGAATTGGATTAATAATTTACTAATGCATAGTGCTGACAGATGCCAGCACTATATTTATTGTAATTATAAAATTGCTGCTATTCCTTCTCCATTAATTGATATTGATAACGATAAAAAACTCATTTCGTATCCAATTTCTCCCATTCAAAAGATCAAGCATAAGCTCAGTCTGTCTCATAAAAAGAAAAAACTATTACAGTTTATAAGAAAAGAAAAAATTCAATGCATTCATGTTCATTTTGGAAATATGGGCATAGAATATTTTGATATATTGAAAGAAGTACCTATACCTAAATTTATTTCATTGTATGGTTTTGATTACGAGTATTTACCCAATAACTATCCGGATATTAAAAGCAGCTACTATGACATGTCAAGGTGCGGAGTAAAGTTTATTGTAGAGGGTAGGTTCAGTTTACAAATATTAGAAAGCTATGGAATCGAAACTAAAGATATTGGCCTGATTCACTTAAGTCCTGCGAAGTGTGGAGTTTACAAATTAAATCCCTGGTCCACACCTATACGATTGATTCAGGTGGCCACGTATACACCAAAAAAAGGGCAAGAAACTTTATTAAATGCTTTGACAAGATTCAATAGAAATATATTTAAAGTCGATTTATATGGAGAAATGGGTGATTCGTTATATTATCAATCGTTGGTAGAGATTATATCAAAAAATAATTTGCACAATGTCAGGCTTTATGGAAAAATCGGAAAAGAGGAATACCAAAAGAAATTGAATGGTGCGCACATAGCCGTTAATCTCAGCAGAAAAACAGATCGTATGGATACGGAAGGAGGTGTTCCAGTATTTATTAAGGAAGCTTTATTGTGCGGCAAGCCTGTTTTATCTACTTTTCACTGCGATATACCTGAGACGGTCATACATAATTTTACTGGGTGGCTAATAAATGAAAATAATGTCGATGAATGCTATTTGACATTATGCAAAATTCAGAACTTGACGTATAAAGAATATCAAAAATATTCCGGTCTGGCGTATATAAGTATGGAGAGTAATGCTAATAAGAGCCTGGGCTCGATGGAATTAGTGGATCTCTATGTTGAAAGTTTACCATGAGAATTGTTGTGATAAATCCATACGCTGTTGGTGCAAGAAATCCTCGAGCAAGCAGGATTCATTTTGTGCTACAATGTCTGATGGAAAATAATATTGACTTTTTAATCATTTCAAAGAATGGATTTGCGAGTAGAGATTCTATACATGGTCTTAAGGACATTCGCGTCAATACTCAAAAAGAGAATTCAAACTATAATATGCGAAACAGATTTGCCAAATGGGTCAGCGGGTTTATCATTCCGGACCGTTGGGTATTCTGGACATTTTATAGTTTGGTGAAGTATGTGTGCTTTTATAGAAGAAAAGAAGATATCCTATGGACGATTTCAAATCCATGGAGCGCACACTTGTTTGGGCTTTTTACGAAACCTACGAAATGGGTCGCGGATATTGGAGACTTATATTCTCAAAACGAGCACCATCCTGTTTGGAACGGAGTGTTTTCATCGTTTACCATCTTTTATGAAAATAAAATACTGAGGAGCGCCGATAAGTGTTTGGTTAATTCCCCAAAAATTAAAGAATATTACCTGAAAAAATATCCTGTGGACGTTAAGAATATGGAACTCATTTATAGTGGGACTATATTAAATTTTAAACTAGTCAAACGACGTGAATCTACCAATATTCGTTTGGCTTACTTTGGAAACACTTTTGAAACTATAAGAACCGGCCTTAGAGAAATTCATATTTTTGAAGAACTATGCAAAGAATATCCTGAATTAATAATAACACGCCAATTTTCTTTATTTGGAAAACAAACTTACGGCTTATTGGAGTTTATACAAAACAGTCAGGTTTTAAAGCATCATTGTAGAATGCATAATATATTTAGTGATGAAGAATTATTAGAGGCGTATCGGCAAACGGATATACTGGTCAACTTTTCTAACGGGACTTATCCTGGAATGCCAAGTAAACTCGTTGAGTATGTTCAATCTAATCTACCGATACTAAATTTTTATCAATTTCCAGAAGAAGCCAGTCTCGATTTTTTAAAAGGAATAAATAATGCGCTATCGGTTGATCTAGATCGCCCTGATCTACAAGCCATTTATGATTTTATACAAAAAATCGCCATCCAACCAAGAGATCATCCGTATCATAACGACCAACTAAAAAGTGAGTGGATGAAGGTATTTTAGTTACTGAATCCTCTAATAATAAGTTTTCGAGTCAAACCTTTTATCCTATCGAAAAGCAAACGAAGATTATCAAAACAAATTATTAATGCAAATATAGGCAACAGCCATACAACCCTGCTTTGGTATCTTTCGAGTACATTTGAAAATGTAGCGCATACAAAGGCATTAGCAACCAAATAAATTATTAGTACCAGAATGGCAAGTTTCATTTTTTGAGAGAGAATTATTCTTCTGTCATAAAAGGAAATAAAAATTACCATCAAGGATAAATACACTAGAATGATTTGGGTATAATTAGGGTCTGCTGATTAATAGAAAGAAGCTTGCAAATATTAGGAAAAGTAGCTATATTTAGTCTCTTAAATGCAAGCATATATGGCCAAAGCTACAAAAAACCGTGCATCTAAGAAATCTTACA
>JALYPU010000121.1 GCA_030856215.1 Bacteroidota bacterium | reverse complement strand
AAAAACTTAAAACCAATATAGCACCAGTAAAAGCTTTTGCATTGGCAATACTAGCAGCGCCTGTTAAATCAGATCATTCGTTGGAAATCATCCTAAATCATGCATAGTTTAGAACATAGCCTCAATGGTTAATGGTTAATGGTTAAGGAGCTAACCTATCTGGTTGCCAAACATTTTCCAATTTGGTGTAACGAAATCTATCGTGCAGACGATTGGGCCTTCCCTGCCAGAACTCAAAATAATCAGGAATTAAAATATAACCTCCCCAATGTTCCGGTTTGGAAATAGCATCCAAAGAATTTTCTAATTCTTGAAATTTTTTAACTAGTAATTCCCGATTTGGTATGACCTGACTTTGCGGTGAGATGAATGAACCGATCATACTACCACGTGGACGAGAATTGAAATATTTGGTGGATTCTTCTTCGGAAATTTTTTGAACGAGACCTTCAATGCGCACCTGGCGTTCTAGTTCTTTCCATAAAAAATTTAAACAAGCATTAGGGTTTTCTTCCAGATCTTTGGCCTTGCGGCTTTGGTAATTGCTAAAAAATACGAAGCCTTCTTTTTTAATTTCTTTTAACAATACTATGCGCGAAGAGGGTTTTAAAGAAGCATTCACCGTAGACAAACACATAGAATTGGGCTCCAGGATATCCGAGGCGCAGGCCTCATCGAACCATTCTGTAAATTGTACCCAAGGATCTTTTTTCAGTGTTGATTCATTAAGCGAATCTTTCTGGTATTCCTTTCTAAATTGATCCAAACCCATTTATTATTCAATTACTTTACAGCAAAATATTTCCTTTTTATAGTTTTCCGAGTGCTTTATCCAGTTCAATCTTAGCCAAGATAATTTCGTATTGTGCATCCAACACATTTGCTTGGGCATCATATAAATCTCTTTCGGCGGTAGTGATTTCGATAGACGATCCGAGGCCTTCTTTAAATTTAGTTTTGCTCACCTGGTAAATTCTTTCCGCTAGTGCCAACGATTTTTTTCGAGCATCCAATGTGATTAAAGTATTTCGGTATTGTGTTTTCGAATTTTCAAATTCTAATTGTACGCCTTGTTCAAATAAATTTAATTGTAAATTGGTTTTGTCTAATAAAACTTTTGCCCTTCCGATTTTGGCTTTACGATCAAATCCATCGAAAATAGGTACATTTAAATTTAAGCCTACTACAGATGTCGGAAACCATTTATTTTCCTTTGAATCAAACAAATCATTTCGCTGCAGACTGGTTTGATAACTGGCAAATCCAACCAGACTAGGAAAGTAAGAAGCTTTATAACGGCGAATATTAATCTCTGCTAATTTTTTACTTTGTTCAATTACTGCATATTCCGGCCTGACCGTGAGATCCAGCTTAATGGAGGGATCCATAATTTCCAAATAGGATGTATTTAAAATTTCATCAAGAGATTGCGTAGTAACTATAGAATCAGCAATCGGATAAGACATTTGGAACTTCAAGAGATTGGTCGTGAGCGCAGAGACTCTGTTTAATTTTTCCCGTTCTGTTTTTAAATTTTGTAAAGAAAGATCCATTCGATCTAAATCCAACTTTTCAATAAAACCGGCTTTATAAATTTCATTGAGTTCTATGTACACACGATCAAGATTGGAAATATTTTTATCGAGGTTACGGATATTTTCTTTGACAATTAAGGTTGAGAGATAAGCCTTAGTCACCTTGTATCGAATGTCTGCTTCGCTCTGACTATATTGTTTGAAGATGAGTTCACGATACAATCTCTGTGCTTTTAGGCCAACAAAAAAGCTACCATCAAACAATAAGGTATTTAATTCTACACCTGCGTTCAAAATGTTTTTTGTACCAAATTGCACCGGGAATCCGGATCCGAAGTCAATATCTCTGTCTGGTAATAATTCTTCTTTGAAGAGGACATCATAAATACTTGGCGAAATAAAATCCGGGAATATATTTGTAGGTATTTTAATAAAATGGCTATAACCGACGGACCCGTTTATTTTGGGTAAACCGATGGATGTGTACTCTTGAATTTGGGAATTGGCATCAAGTACATCCAACTTTTGGACGGCCAAGGTTAAATTATGGTCCAGGGCATACTTTATAGCTGCCTCAAGACTGAAATTCTGTTGGGCATTGGAGCCAATAATAAAGAACGAAATCAAGATTAGTAATAAGAATCTCATCGGGATAAATTAGCTTTTGAATAAATAACCCTTCTCAACAATTTGTGAAGGCTTGCGCAAAGACAAAACATAAACTAAAATAATGCCGTAAAAGTTTAATTGTAAATTATGGAAAGCTTTTTATTCTTTTGTAGCATGAAGTTTATCAAGTATCTAATATTTTGTTGTCTAATGGGTTTTATGAGTCTAGGAGCTTGTGACACGAATAGCCACAATAAAGGACTAGATACGAAAAAGTTGTTTCGAAAATACTGTGTAACTTGTCATGGTATAGACGGGAGCCTTAAAACTAATGGGGCTGTCGATCTTAGATATTCCGTTTTGAATCTTGAAGAAAGGGTTTTGGTCATATCTAAAGGAAGAAATGTCATGACAGCATTTGAAGGAGTGTTAACCTCGGACGAAATTAATTCTATAGCCAAATACACTTTCGAGTTAAAAGTGCAGGTTGATGATTCTAAATAATTAAGTTTTGGATAGCATTTAATTGATTCCAATATGAAACAGTTCAAGACAATAGAATGAATCGAAATACAGGGATATTAATTACAGATGGCGAAAGCATACTGGGATTAGAACTAATTAGAGCGTTTTTAAGGGATTCCTTCACCAATATTTATGCAATTGGATCGCCAAAATCATCACTTCCAGCAGAAGTTCATTGGTTAGATATGGACCTAAGGAATATTTTCTGGCAAGAAACCATTTGGTCTGAAATTGACACTGTAATTCATTCGAATGAGTTTCTAAGTTTTTATCAAAAAGACAAGAAGAAAATATACGATCAGCAAGTGAAGCTTACACGAGAATTGTTGGATTTAAGTATTTACTTCAACGTGAAAAATTTTGTTTACCTAAGTTCTGTATTAAGTTTAAGCCGATCGGTAAATCCCACTCAATTAATGATTGACGGAGAAGGAGAACCTTTTTTTTATTCCAATTATGCACGATCAAAATACGAAGCGGAACTGGAGGTTTGGAGAGCCTCCGCAGAGGGTTTGAATAGTAAGATTTTGAATGTAGGATTTTGTATTGAGGACCCATCCGTACAAAGGATTATCTCTCATATGCGCGAATATGTCAATTCAGGATGGGCATCTGAACCGATGGGAACCATATGCATAGATCATGCAGTTAACATTGCTTCAAAATGTGTGGCTGTTTTTCAAGAAGATTTGTGGAACCATCAAACCATTATTTCAAATGAATTGCAGGATCTGAAAAAACTTATTTCTTCTAAAAAACAACCCACTAATTCTGGATTTTCGGATAGGCTAATTAAAAGGTCTTTAAAACTATGGAGCTTTTTAAGTTACCAGCTAGTACATAAAGAAGGGAAACTAAACAAAGAAATCATTGAATTTATGAAATCGCCCATTTCCAATATTTCTATGGAAACAAGATCTACACAATATGTCGAAAGTTGAAATCTTGATAAATAATTACAAGCGCAATTTCTTATCGGAAAAGCAACTGAGAGGACTATCAAATTAAGTATTTTTTTGATATGTTAAGATTGAAAAAATCCGCATTAAATAGGACTAAAAAATCTAGGAACCGATTATCTTTATTCTCTTAACTAAAAACTACCCATATGAATAAAATGTTACTTTTTTGTTTATTTATTACCATCACACTAAATTCCTTTGGTCAGGTTCTGATCGTTAAAACACCGGCTTCCATAGCAGGAGTGTATAACGTTCATGCAGCTGCATTTGGAGCTGTCATAGATCAGGAATGGTCAGGTGACCTGGTTATAGTGAACGATGGAACTGCAAATCCTACGCAAGGTTGTTTCCCACTAATTAATGGGGCTGCTGTGGTCGGAAAAATTGCGTTGATTGATAGAGGTTCTTGTGAATTTGGAGTCAAATGTCTCAATGCGCAAGATGCTGGGGCTACCATCGCCATTGTCATCAATAACCAACCTACGGGTACTATTGCCATGGGTGCAGGAGCTGTGGGAGCAGGCGTTACTATCCCTTGTGCCATGATCACTATGGCTGATGGACAAAAGCTGAAAGAGGCGCTAATTGCCGGTGAGACCGTTACGGTTTCCTTTGGCTTAATAAAGTTT
Source organism: Bacteroidota bacterium (assembly GCA_030856215.1). GTDB lineage: Bacteria > Bacteroidota > Bacteroidia > Chitinophagales > Saprospiraceae > Vicinibacter. The sequence goes on along the minus strand of JALYPU010000121.1, from coordinate 7,531 downwards.
GATAATGATATAAAATCTCTCGCGCGCACGGATTATTTCGGTCCGCCAATCGGGACTTTTCCATTAAAATATCTGAATGCTCCGGATCAATTGGTCGTTACACCGGGTGCCAACATCACCAATATTGGAAATAATGTAGCCAATAATGTAAAATTGAATGCAACAATAACCCACTATCCTCCTGGAAGCGGTACCGGAGAAAAGATTTACGATGAAACGGGATTTCATAGAAGTATTGATCCGGATTCAAGCGGGATTATTACCACGAATCCATTTGACGTCTTTGTTGCGGGTAAGAAAATGGGCCGTTATGCCCTCGACTATAAAACAAGCACCGATAGCAATGAGTTAAGTGCTGCTGACAATGTTTATAGTACTGACTTTAGTATAAGTGATAATATCTTAAATAAAGGGCGTTGGAATCCAGTCACAAGGGCCCCTATTTACACTAATGCTTATAGGGCGGCTTCGCAGATTCCGATTGAATTTTTATCTATGTATGATCTTCAAAGTGCCACTGGAGATAGAATTGACAGTGTTATTTTTTATGTATCTTCTTCACCGAATCTGGCTAGTGTTGCCGTAGAAGCCTTCGTATATACATGGGAGGATACTAATGGTGATAGTCTTATTAATAATTCTGAACTCCTTATCAGGGCAGTAGGCTATCAGGATTTTCCTGATACTGAAACGGCTACTCAAGCTGTCATGAGAATAGCAGTAGAAGATTTTCAAACAGCTACAGCTGGGTATGTTTTAGCCCCTACCGATCGATACGTAATAATTGGGGTTAGGTATTCTGCAACAAGTACTCCAGCAACCAACGTGTTCTTTGGGTTTGACGAAGAGGTGGATCAAACCCAAGCTATCAATGCTGCCGGAGGTCTTGCGTCATTTGATGTTTTTGATATGCCCTATGGATTCGTACTTACTTGGGATCCAAGCGGGGTTCCGGATATTGAAGCAAGTCTGAGCTTTTTTACCGGTTTGTTTGGAGCGATTTCAACTGCTATAAGCTTGACGTTATCTACAGACACTAAAGATATTTTATCTGAAAATGAAATGGAACTTAAGGTTTTAGGCAATCCTGTTTCCAATGAGCTTAGGGTAAGTGTCAAATTAGAAAAAGCGAGTAAACTAAGCTATCAGATAATTGACTTAAATGGACGAATTGTATTTCAGGGAGCCGACCCGGCTGGAACGGAATTTTATCCAAGATTTAAAGTAGATTTTTTGGCAAATGGCCACTATTTCTTAAAGGTAAAAACAGAAAAAGGTTTTCAAAAAGCTACATTTACGGTTGCTAAGTAATTCAAAAACTGAATTTATTATATTTAGCCACAGTGTCTTTGATGCTGTGGCTTTTTTGTTTTAACTAATCGATGAGGCTTGGTGAAAGATGCATTTCAACTCACCCCCAACCCCTCTCCTTCAAAGGGGGGAGAAATGTAAGGAATCATTGATGCATGGGAAAGTTGAGATAAGATAGATGTAGAGAAGTGCTTTCCGCCAGAAAGATGCATTTCAACTCACCCCAACCCCTCTCTTAAAAGAGAGGGGAATATAAAGTCTCATTGAGGCCTGTAGGTAGCTGCATAAAAGAACTTTAGTATTCGAAAGATTCAATGAGTTTTGGATCAGTTGCACAGAAGTGCTTTCCGCCAGTTGGCGGAAAGCTCCCTCGCTTTGGAGTGATTATTATCACTCCAACCCGCTTTTCGCGGAACGCTCGGTCACACTGTATGTTGGACGTTATGCACCTAAACAAATTATAATTTATAGTTGGATTATTTTGCAAAACTTAGTTTTGCTATGACCGCGACGTAGTATGCAAACGCCGCCGAAGTTTTATTATTTAAACTGGTTTAAGAATCGAATGTCATTTTCAAAATAATATCGGATATCCGGTATCTTATATAAGAGCATCGCCTGTCTTTCTATACCCATACCAAAGGCAAATCCTGAAAATTCTTTTGGGTCAATGCCACAGTTTTCAAGTACTGCAGGGTCTACCATGCCGCAACCTAATATTTCCAACCATCCGGTGCCCTTTGTTATCCGGTGGTCGGTCTCATCTTTAAGTCCCCAATAAATGTCCATTTCAGCTGAGGGTTCGGTAAAAGGAAAATAAGACGGTCTCAATCGTATCTGGACTTCAGGACCAAACATTTCTTTGGCAAAAAATAAAAGGGTTTGCTTTAAGTCAGCCATTGAAACATTTCGGTCAATATACAGACCCTCTACCTGATGAAACTGACAATGAGAGCGAGCAGAAATGGTTTCATTGCGGTACACTCTTCCGGGAGCTAGTATTCTGAGCGGGGGCTTATAACTGGTCATCATCCGGGATTGAACTGAAGATGTGTGGGTGCGCAGCAATAAATTTGAAGGATCTTGCAGATAAAACGTGTCCTGCATGTCTCTGGCTGGATGGTCCTCGGGGGTATTCAACGCGGTAAAATTGTGCCAATCATCTTCAATTTCACGATCTTCGGCAACTTCAAATCCAATCTTATTAAAAATTTCAATAATCCGATCCATGACTATCGAAATAGGATGTTTGCTACCTTTTGCAAAATTCTCAGGGGGTAAACTCATATCCTGCCTATCGATATTTTTTACCTGTATAGATGAAAAACTGTTTTGTAAATTTTTTAATTTTTCTTCTGCAAGATTTTTGGCTTCATTGATCAATTGGCCATATTCTTTTTTAAACTCATTTTGAATTTTTCCTATTTCAGAAAATAAAGGCTTTAGAATATTTTTTGAACCCAGGTACTTTATTCTGAATTGTTCCAGTTCTATCAAATTTCCAGGCATTTCAGACTGAATCTCTGCGATAATTCGTTTAATGGGATCAAGCGACTCTGTTGACATTATGTACCTTTGTTGGCCTTAGAGCAAAGGTAAAGCAAAGCAGGCAATATGAATAGGTCAAACGAGGTATGAATCCAATAAAGAAACAATTCATCGGCCTAAGTTGGACAGAAATTATTTTTTTTCTGTTGATGGTTATTTATGCAACAGCTATCTGTTGGTCTAACTATTTGACCTCTGCCAGTATTATTCTAATGTCTTGCTTGATTTTATTTACCAAGAAACCTTCTAGCTCTTTACCCTTTAATATTAATTCCAATATTATTGATCATCTAAATTTATTGAAAAAGGAATATTTTTTATGTTCCATGATTTTAGTATTCCTGGCAGTTTTTTTATCGGGACTATGGTCTGAAGAATATTCAGATTGGTATGGATATTCACGAATGAAGTCACCTTTTCTTTTTTTGCCGATCTTGTTTATAATTTATGGAAACGTTGAAAAGAAATTTATTTATTTTATTTTACTAATGAGTCTAATTGCAATAGGCTTTAACTCAATATTTGTTCTTATAAATTATTTTGGAAATTATACAGAGTATAATTTGAATTTATTGAAAGGGAAACCGATACTCACCCCCATTTCACATATTCGTTATAGTTTAATAATAGCATGCAGTGCATTGATATTACTCCATTGGATAATTGAAAAATGGAAGTTTAATTTTACCTGGGAGCGAGCAGTCTATATTATTTTATTCTTATATTTTATTTTATGCATTCATATACTCAGTGTAAAAACAGGTTTGCTAAGTTTGTATGTAGGGATTTTGGTTTATCTAAGCATATATTGTCTTAAGTATAAATTATTAAAAACGTATTTATCAGCCTTAGGATTAATGGCCTTGGGAATATTCCTGGCCTTTTATTTTATTCCAAGTCTACAGCAGAAGTATTATTACACCTTGTGGCAAATCGGTGAATTCCAACGAGGAAAATGGATCGAATATTCTGACATCGAAAGACTTCTTTCTATTCAACTGGGTTTTGAAATTGTAAAACACTATCCCATCCTTGGAAGTGGCATGGGAGATATTAAAGAAATCACCAAACAAACGTATTTGGAATGCCTCAACCATCCTGATTATAGACTTCCTCACAATCAATATATTTTTTCCTGGGCTTATTGTGGAATCTTAGGATTTTTCAGTATCATTGCAATGAGCCTATCTGGACTATTTTCCCAACGCGCATATAAAAGTCCCATTATTTTTAGTTTACAAGTAGCTTTATGGATATCATTCCTATTTGAAGCTACCCTGGAAACAGAACTGGGTACCTGCATTTATTTATTCTACAGTTTATGCGGATGGATGATTCTCAAGGAAAGTAAACATTCGCATTGATTTTATTTATTTTTGAGTCCAATTTAAAATTAGAACAAATGAAATTTTATACTACACTATTCTTACTTACAGGAATTTTATGTCAACTAAACGCTCAGAATTATTCTGCAAAAGCCAGTGTTTTTTTAGCTGTCAGCATCATAGAGAATCCACCCTCTATTATCCTACGCTGGAATTTTGACCCTGAAGTCACTCAATACACTGTATACCGTAAACTAAAATCATCTAAAACATGGGGCAGCGCTTTAGCTAATTTGCCCAAAGATTCAATAACCTATAGAGATAAAAATATAGAACTAGGTAAGGCATATGAGTATAGAGTTTCTAAATCAACGACAGATGTGGCAGGGACAGGGTATTTGTACGGAGGTATTAAATATGAACCAGAGCACTATAAAGGGTCGATACTTTTAATGATAGAATTGAAAATGGCCCAAAAGCTTCCTTTGGAAATTCAACGATTAAAGAATGACTTGAAAGAAGAAGGATGGAATGTCTTAGACTATATAACTGCTGATACTACATCTGTGGTCATCAATCGAAATAAAATAATTTCCTTAAAAAGTACAAATCCAGATTTACGAACGGTTTTTATAGTAGGTCACGTTAAAGTTCCCTATTCAGGAGACCTGGCACCAGATGGTCATGGGGACCATGTGGGAGCTTGGCCTTGCGATGGTTACTATGGAGAATTAGACGGAAGTTGGACGGATGTGGCAGTTAATAATATTGTTGCAAGCCGCACAGAAAATGATAATATACCTGGAGATGGTAAATTTGATGCTTCGATTTTCCCATCACCCATCGAACTAGAAGTAGGTCGGGTAGATTTCTTTAACATGCCTGCATTTAACAAAAGCGATTCAGAGCTTTTAAAACGGTACCTTGATAAAAATCATGAATTCAGGAAAGGTAATATTGTAGCTAATCGCAGTGGAATCGTCCAGGACAATTTTAATTTTCGAGGGGAAGGATTTGGTCAGAGCGGGTATAAAAACTTCAGTTGCTTTTTTGGACCGAACCAAGTGTTTACAGGGACCTATCGGGATAGCTTATTAAAATCTTCGTATTTATGGTCTTATGGTGCAGGCGGAGGTTGGTATCAGGGAGCTGGGGGAATATCCACCACCCAAAATATGGTGGTCGATTCGTTACAGGGAATTTTTACATTTTTATTTGGGTCTTATTTTGGTGACTGGGACTCTCAGGATAATTTTCTGCGGGCTTCCATTGCCAGTGGGACTATGCTTGCAAGTGCCTGGGCCGGAAGGCCGGTTTGGCAAGTGCACCATATGGCTATGGGGGAACATATAGGTTATTCAGCTAAATTAGTTCAAAATAATAATACGAATACCTATTTCGCAAATTATAGTGCGGCAGGTGTCCATATTGCTCTAATGGGAGATCCCAGCTTGGTGATGTTTCCTGTGAAACCGCCGAAGAATTTAGTGGCTACAGAAGAAAAAGAGGAAGTTCTCTTAAGCTGGGAAGCTTCTTCTCAGGCTACGGATGGCTATTATGTATTTAGAAAACAGCTGAATAACAGGATGTTTGAATTGATTTCAGGTAAGATAAAAGAAACTACTTTCCAGGATAAATGTCTGGAGTTGGATGGTACTTATGAATACATGGTGCGGGCGATAAATTTAGAAAGGAATGGTAGTGGATCATTTTATAATTTGTCACCAGGAATTCGAACTAGTATTACTAAAACAATACCCAATCCTGTGGTAGGCGATTTCAGGTTTACCAAAGATTTTGATTTTATACAATTGGTACAAACGGACACCAACGCCAAAGATTTTTACTGGCTAGTTAATCAGGATACATTTTACGGTACCACTGTTAATACATTTGTAGATTGTAGGAGCTCGACTGCAGAGATCTGTTTGATTTCTAAAGGGACATGCGCTGATTTTACTAAATGTGACACTGTTGATGTTATATGCAGTGTACCCGATTCCATACAATTTATTGCAGAAGAGATCAAATGCTTTGGAGATTCCGGGTCTATAGAGGTCACCAGGATATTCGGAGGTGCAAAACCATTTTCCATTTTATGGATTACCGGAGATACCGGATCAACGCTAACCCAAATTCCAGCCGGTGATTACCTACTTGAAATTAGTTCTCGATTGGGAACCACTAAAGAATTTAATATTTCTCTACGAGAATCACCGGAGTTGATACTAGATAGTTTACAATTAAAAGCTGATGGAACGGGAGGCACAGCCGGTGGAGTTATTGCAGCATTTATATCCGGAGGTAAACCTCCCTATAGTATTCGATTGGCAGGAGGGTTTACCCTAAATAGCTTGAAAGCTGGACGATATACCTTAATTATTACAGATGTTAATTCATGCCAGATTTCAAAAGAATTTGAGATTAAATTAAATACCGCTGCAAATCAACCATTGTTTAATGGCTTATCCATTACTCCACAACCGGTGAATGATTTGCTAATGTTAACCTCGACAGAATTAATACATGTAGATGAAATTCAAATTTATAATTCAGAAGGATTAATGCTCCAACGTCATAAGAATATAATACCAAAATCAACCATTTCACTCGATGTAAGCCAATTGATTCCCGGATATTATCAAATCAGAATGATCAGAGGACTTAAAAGTAAAACGCAAGCCTTTATAAAAGAATAACCTTAAAGTTTTCTTAAAATACGAAACTATTCGTACATTGTGTACCTGACGAAATATATTTGTTAATCGGTAATTTACAAACCATGATTAAAATGAGTTTAAGACCCACTGAAGCAGAGCTTGACATACTTCAGGTTTTATGGAAGTTAGGGCCATCCTCTGTAAAAACGGTCAATGAGGATTTGAGTTTGAAGAGGGACGTTGGATATACGACCACGTTAAAAATTCTTCAAATAATGAATGAAAAAGGATTATGTACCAGAGAGGCAATTGGAAAGATTCATATTTACTATCCTATGATAAAAGAGGAACAAGTAAAAAACAATTTCATCCAGGAAATGGTCGATCAGGTGTTTGAGGGTTCTGCCATGGAATTAGTTATTCAAACGCTAGGAAACTACAAAGCGAATAGCAAAGAAATCAAAGAGCTTAAAGAATTGATAGAACAAATTGAGCAAAAGAAAAAATAATGGGTAGTGGTTATCCTTCACGGCTCCTTGTATGGTTTCAGGAAGCTTTTTTCTGGACCCTAATACACACATTGTGGCAAGGGGCTGTGCTAGGATTAATATTATGGACTGCTTTGTATTTTATGAAAAGCAGCTTTGCTCTTTTCCGTTATTTTCTCTCGTGCTTTTTCTTATTTGC
>JALYPU010000115.1 GCA_030856215.1 Bacteroidota bacterium | reverse complement strand
GCCATTGTGTTCTATTGCTTGTCAGAAAATCATCAATAAAGTCCTGCTTGAAAATAATCTTCCGGACGGAATATCCAATGTCATAAATGGAGATTTCCAGTTAGGTCAATTAATGAGTAAAGATCCTTGCGTCGCATTGATCTCTGCAACCGGATCTACTAGAATGGGCAAATCGGTAGCAAAAGATGTGGCAGAAAGATTAGGAAAATCTATTCTAGAATTGGGTGGAAATAATGCCATAATCATCAGCCAACATGCCAACTTAAACCTTGTTCTTCCCGCCATTATTTTTGGTACGGTTGGTACGGCCGGTCAACGGTGTACTTCTACCAGGCGTCTGATCATTCACAAATCGATTTACCAGGAAGTAAAATCGTCATTGATAAACGCCTATAAACAATTACGAATTGGTGATCCCTTGAATCCCGATAATCATATGGGCCCATTAATTGATCAACAAGCTGTTTCACATTATCTCGATGCATTAAAGTCCATTGAACTACAAGGTGGTACAATGCTTATTGAAGGAGGAAGGCTATCCGGTGAAGGATTTGAAAGCGGATGCTATGTTAAACCATGCATTGCAGAATTAGAAAACGAAGCGGCTATCGTTCAACATGAAACCTTCGCTCCGATTTTATATATCATGCAATATACAAATATAGAAGACGCAATTAAAATGCAAAATGGTGTACCGCAAGGCTTGTCATCGGCTATCATGACGGACCATCTCAGAGAATCGGAATTGTTTTTATCTGCATTAGGTTCTGATTGCGGTATCGCAAACGTAAATATAGGAACTTCAGGTGCAGAAATCGGTGGCGCATTCGGTGGAGAAAAAGAAACAGGAGGCGGAAGAGAATCTGGTTCTGATGCTTGGAAAGCTTATATGAGAAGACAAACCAGCACCATTAGTTTTGGCAATACCATCAGTCTAGCGCAAGGTATTAAATTTGATATTTAAGGATTTAAGAAAAATAATTTTTGTTGTATCCTACTAATTTATGCTTTAGCAAGACGAATTTCTTTCCCGTAAAATATCTGGGTAGTCTGCTCAAAATTTCTGGACCAATCTGAAACAAAAAACAAATTTTCTTTTTCTCTTTTATCTAAATGTGTTAGTTTTTCAATTTCTAAAATTGATTTTAATTTTTCTGCGACGATTTCTGCAGAATCTAAGACCTGAATTTTGTGCGAAAAAAATGCACCGATTTCTTGCTTAATTAAGGGATAATGTGTGCAGCCTAATACGAGACTATCAATCTCCTTTAATTCTTCCATATCAAGGTATTCATGCAAAATGGCGTTGCTGATGGCATTATCGTGAAATCCTTCTTCAATCATGGGCGCTAATAGCGGCGTAGCTAATGCAGAATATTTTAAATTTGGTTTTCGACGGTGAATTTTTTCCTGATATATTCCAGAGGATATAGTAGTCTTGGTCGCAATGATTCCTATATGATGAATGTTATCATCATTGATAACGCGCTCCACCATTGGATCAATCACATTAATGACGGGGATACGACCTTTTAGCTCATCGCGCAAGTATTCATATGCCGCAGCAGAAGCTGTGTTGCAAGCTATGACAAGTGCTTTACACTTATGATCATTTAATAAAAAGTTAGCAATGTGAATGGCATAGGACCGAATGAGTGGTATAGATTTATCACCATACGGCATGTGAGCTGTATCGCCGTAATAAATAAAATGTTCTTCCGGTAGGAGTTGGCTAATTGCTTTGGCCACGGTTAAACCGCCAATTCCCGAATCAAAAATCCCAATCGGCGAATCGCGTATTGTTTTCAAAAATTAGATACCTAATTTTGTTTTTACTAATGCTGTGACGTCTAAAGTTTCTTGTGCATACAATAATATACCAGCACTAGAATCAAAGATATAAGTAAATTGATTTTCTGTGGCAACCAATTTGATTGCATTATTTACTTTATCAATGACTGGTTGTAAAACTTCCTGTCGTTTAGCAATCATTTGCTTTTGCATTTCCTGCTCGTACTTACCCAATTCCGTTTCTTGTTCTTTTAATTTTTTAGCTTCTTCTTCTAACGCTTTAGGTGAAATTTCTCCGGATTGTTCTCGTCTTTGTAAATCTCTATATTTTGTTTCCAATTCTGTAACCATTTGTTGTCCTTTCTTCTCAAGTTGCGCTTGCAACGCTTGAAGATTGGCATCTGCTTGTTTCACTTCTGGTAACTCAGATAACAATGATTGAGAATTTAGGTATCCGAATTTTTGAGCAGAAATTTGCACAGAAAAAAGGAACATGGAAAAAAGTAGTGCGATGTTTAAAATCTTAATTTTCATTTTCTATAAGTTTAATTCAATATTGGTAGTTAACGCTTATTTAAGTTTCAATTTCTTGATAAGGTCTTCTGTTTTGTCTAATTCTTTACTGTAGTAAATTACCCCCGCGGAACCGCTGGTATCAAACATTACTTCTAATCCCTTTGTGGACGAATATTCTTGAATAGCTGAGTAAACTTTATCTTGAATGGGTCTCACCAGGTCTTGTCTTTTTTTGAACAATTCTCCCTCCTCTCCAAATTTGTCTTTTTGCATTTTACGGACGTCCTTTTCTTTGTTCATAATTTCGTCCTCTTTAATTTTTCGCTGCTCTTCGGTTAGCAATACTTGTTCTGCTTGATATTTATTATAAAGAGATTTAATTTTATCCATTTCTAAGGCAATGTCTTGTTTCCAGACAGCCGCAATTCGGTCAAGCTCATCCTGCGCCTTTTTATAATCGTCCAGGCTTTCTAACACTTTATTCACATCCACTAGCGCAAATCGCTGTCCTTGAACTGTGGAACTCAGTAAACTAATAAGTAATAGACTTAAAACAAAAAGATTGGTTTTCATTCACTTTTTTTTAATTTAATAATGGATTCCAGCAGGGTTAATCCAAAAAGTAGCCAAAGGTAGTATACTTTTAACTTTCCTTAGATAACATCGCATTAATGAGCAAAACTTTAATTTTATTGTTTGAGTTTCCAATCTTTCCTATTTAACCCCCATTTAACGCTAATTTAAGTTGAACTTAACAAGTCAAAGGTATGTCTGGAGGGTTATAGATTATTTAACTGGTATAATGCGCGTTGCAATGTTTCCTCTTTTTTCGCAAAACAAAATCTAATGATGTGGTCGTCAGTTTGGTCGTAGTAGAAAGCGGATATAGGTATGGCTGCTATTTGATGGTTTTTAATTAAATCGATACAATAATCATAGTCTCCAAGTTCTCCCTGGTACTTTGCCAACAAAAAATAACTCCCTGAGCAATGAAATAAGTTCATTGCTTTATTCTTAAAATTTTGAATAAAATAATCTCTCTTTTGCTGATAAAACTGAGCGAGTGATTCAAAATGTTCAGGTGTTTTCTCTATAAATCTTGCAATGGCATATTGGGAAGGCGTATGTACAGAAAAAACAGTAAACTGGTGCAACTTCCTGTATTCTTTAGTCAATGAAGCATGAGCGATATTGTAACCAATCTTCCACCCGGTACAATGCAAGCTTTTGCCAAAAGAAAAACAATTAATACTTTTTTTGAAAAGTTCTGGAAACTGCAATGAGCTGGCGTGCTTATTACCATCATAAACCAAGGCATCATAAACTTCATCCCATAAAACGATGACGTCTTTATTTGCCAATAGTTTCTCCATTTTAGCATAATCACTTGCAGTCCACACATAACCTCCAGGATTGTGAGGATTATTAATGACAATTAAACGGATGTTGTTATTTTCAAGGCAGTCCGACAATTTGTCCCAGGGTATACTGAAATCGGGCAAATTCAGCTTAAGATAAATAGGAATGCCACTGTTGACAAGCACTGAAGGTCCATAACTATCATAAGCAGGTTCAAAAACAATGACCTTATCACCTGGCGATACTAAACAGGAAATGGCCGTATAGACCCCTTGGGTTGCACCGGCAGTTATTGTAATTTCCTGTTCCGGATCCACAGTAACCTGATACGTTTCTAATAAATGCAAGCTGATTTGCTCTCTGAGAATTAGCAAACCCTGCATGGGAGCGTATTGATTATAATGTTCTCGAGTAGCTTCTTGCAAAAGCTGTTGTAATAATTCAGGAGGGTCAAAATCTGGAAATCCCTGTGCTAGATTGATGGCACCATGCTCTTTCGCCAACATACTCATCCTGCTGAAAATGGATTCTCCTGCTCGGGGTAATTTTGACATCTTGTTAGGATGGTCTAGCTTTCATGGATAAATTTTTTGTAAATCCGCTCGATTTCGTCGGCCAATTTATAATCCTTTTCGGTCACCGTGTGTCCTTCACTATGGCTACAGAGACTTAATTTGACAGTGTTATAGCTATTGCTCCAATCCGGATGGTGGTTCATTTTCTCTGCGATCATGGCCACTTCCGTCATGAACGCCCATGCCTCTCCAAAATCTCGGAATTTTAATGTTACTTCAAGATGATCTTCTTCTTTCTTCCACATAATTTTGTTTTTTATTGAAATCGCCAATCGAAATCAAAAACTTGCTGGCATGCGATATTCATGAGCTTTATAGCTGCGAGGACATCTTCTTCGTGCACCATCTCTATAACCTGGTGGATATGTCTGGTTGGTATTGATATTGCTCCTGCTATGGCACCATTTCCACTCAACTGGACCATGGCAGTATCCGTTCCGCCGGCCGGTAAAATTTCTGATTGATAGGTAATTTTGTTTTGTTTGGCTAGTGATGTCAAAAATCGAACCATTCTGGTATCACATACCACGCTGCTATCCATAATTTTAATGGCGACCCCATTTCCTAAACGGGTGACCATTTCATGAGGAAGTGCACCGGGAACATCAAAGGCAACAGTAGTGTCAATATTTATTCCAAAATTGGGCTGAATTGAATGTGCAGCTGTGCGTATGCCTCGTAAACCCAACTCTTCCTGGACGCTAAACACGGCATAAATATCGCTTTTGGGGCTGCTGATTGCTTTAAAAACTTCTAGCAGAACGTACACCGATATTCGGTTATCCAAACTTTTTGAATTGATGCATTTTCCCATCTGGATAAGTTCCCTTTCTCTTGTTATAGGGTTTCCAATGGCCACTTTCATCTCCAGCTCTTCCTTACTCAATCCCGTATCAATAAAATAGTCCTTGATCTGCGGAACTTTGTTTCGTTCATCCGAACTCATGATATGAATAGGTTTGCAGCCCATGACGCCAACGACGTCTTCCATTCCATGGATGATGACCCTCTGTGCGGTTAGGGTTTTAGGATCAAACCCACCTAAAGGCAGAAAACGGATAAAACCTTCCTCATCAATGTGCTGGACGATAAAACTTATTTCATCCATGTGGGCAGATAGCATCAGCTTTTGCTTTTGAGTCCCATTCTTTTTTGCAATGACATTGCCAAGCGCATCCACATGTATTTCATCAGCAACATTTTCTAATTCCAATAAAATTAATTGTCGGATCCGCTGCTCAAATCCGGGTGCGCCAGGTGTTTCACAAATTCGTTTTAGTAAGGGAATATCCAGCATGATCTATTATTCTTTCGCTAAGGTATTGCCTAAAATGAAAAAATGAAACCTTATATCAAATTTGAAAATAATTTATAAATCGTTACCCGATCAACCCTGAAGTATTTTCCTGACATTTGCCTCGTGGCTCCCTTACGATCACTGGCAAAAGAAACACTCGTGTACGGTCTCAGTTATTCTATTGGCCGACTGATTAGTTTCTTTTTAGTCACCAGCTACCTCACCCGAATTTTTATAGGAAACGAAAAGGCTTATTTTTCCATCTATCAAGAAATGTATTTCTACATTGCCCTCTTTTTAGGTATCCTGACCCTAAGGATGGAAACGACATTTTTTCGCTTTATTTCGGACGAAAAAACTAAAAATAAAATTTACCCGCTTTTAAGTCAAATCGTCCTCATTGCTTGCATTGTCTTTATTGTAATGGCAATAATTTTTATTGAGCCCATACAGTCTTTTCTTAAATATCCTGATTTAAAAAATCATATTTTTTTAACGGTGAGTATTATTGTGTTAGATGTGCTAAGTTCCTTACCGTTTTCTAAAATAAGGTTTAAAAAGCAGGCTATGCGCTATGCTTATATAAAACTATCCGGTATATTTCTAAATATTTTCTTGATATTTTTCTTCCTGGAAATTTTAAAATTGATTTGGCCAATGTTCCAATTTGAAACATTACCAGCTTCTTCCAAATTATTTTATATTCTTTTGGCCAATGTTCTTTCCAGTGGATTTACACTGATATTACTTTCACCTGAGATCAAGGAAAGTTTTCAGAAAGTGGATTGGTCTTTTAGCAGAAATATACTCTCCTATTCATGGCCTTTAATTATTGTGACTCTTTGTTACACCATTATGCAAAATGGCTACACTAGTTTTTTGAAATTTTTGCTTCCTGGGACTCCTATGGAAAATCTACAAATGAGCAGCCAGTTTAATGCGTCTGCCCGATTGGCAGTTATAATGAATTTGTTTATTACCTCATTTAATTACGCGGTGGAGCCCTTCTTCTTCCGCCATGCTAAACATGAACACGCGAAGGAAATTTATGCAAAAGTTTCCCTGTACTATATATGCTGTTGTTGCCTGATTTATTTGTTTACCTGCTTATTTATAAAAGATTTTAGTTTATTGTTGGGATCAGAGTACAGAGAAGCTTTACACTTAGTAAGCATTTTTTTATTGGCCAATATCTTTGCTGGTTTATATTCAAATTTATCTAGCTGGTACAAATTAAAGGATCAAACAAAAATGGCGGCATGGATCAGTCTGAGTGGATTATTTTTGACATTACTTATAAACATACTTTTAATTCCTACATATGGAATGGATGTCTCTGCTTATGCTATGCTGATTTCTTATGCAGCCATTTGCGTCTTTTCTTATTTACAAGGCCAGCGATTTTTTCCTATACCTTATCCACTAATAAAAATGGGCACCTACCTGGTTAGTTCGGTTCTATTGGTTTACGGACTTCGGTATTTATATGATATGTTTTCCGTTTCGTACATCGCTATTTTTAGTATAAATATATTTACAATAATTATTTTTTGTTGGGTGATATTTAAATGTGAATTTCAGAAAAAGAATATTTTTTCTTAATTACATTTTCAATAATAGTTAAAATTATTCTTTCATGAATGATTTGTGTTGCGACTTAATTTAGTCTCTATTTAGATTTTGAGATTTTAAGCTAATTAAATAAACTTACTAGAAAGAATTAGTAAGTCTTGTAGATTGTAAATCTTGTTTGTTGGTAGCTTTTTTGGTTAAATTTTATAAAAAATTCGTTTTATTGGAATTATTAATTATTATATTTACCTCCCCACACCAAAAAACAGACAAATGAAACTAAATATTCTCCTCCTCGTCTTGTTGATTTTATTTTTTCAGTCTTGTAAGGAAGATGATCCTACGCCAGATATTTCCACTAAAACCTATAAACACGATATAGCCACCCATTGGTTTGACATGATGTACGCCATTACTAAGAAGGCTGTGGGCTTTACTCCGCCAGTGGCTGCTAGGGCTTTTGGCTATGCAGGAGTTGCCCTGTATGAATCTGTCGTTCCAGGGATGGGAGATAATTATTCTTTAACTGGTCAACTGAATCAATTTGCAGGTCTGCCAAGACCTGATTCAAGGTTGCAATATGATTGGCAACTTTCGGCAAATGCAGCATTAGCTGAAATAACCAGGTCTATGTATGCCAATATGGGTGACAGTTTATTATCCATTGTGAATCAGTTGGAGATCCGCCTAAAAGATAGTTTATCCCGTGATTTGGATGGAAATTATGTACAGCGATCAGTTGATTTCGGTAAATCGATAGCCGTTTTTGTATTCGAGTGGTCGAAGACCGACGGAGGCCACGAATGCTATAAAACCAATTTTCCAACGGATTATGTTCCTCCTAAAGGTCCTGGATATTGGGAACCCACTGGCCCCCAATTGATCCCTTTACAACCCTATTGTGGAGAAAACAGAAGTTTTGTTCCCAATAACACCGCAGCTTCCCAGCCAACTTTTAATATTCCATTTTCAGAAGATCAAAATTCTCCTTTCTTTGCACAGGCTTTAGAAGTTTATAATGTCACACAAAACTTAACCCCTGAACAAGAGACCATTGCCGAATACTGGAGTGATGATCCGGGTCCTCCTGGCACGCCACCCGGACATTCAATTTCAATTTCTACCCAACTTATTAGGCTTGAAAATTATAATCTCGCCAATGCAGCAGAACTTTACGCAAAAATTGCGATCTCTGTATGTGATGCCTTTATTAGTTGCTGGAAAACCAAATACACCTACAACTTAATGCGACCATATACTTATCTGCGTAGATATATATTACCCACATGGACCCCACTGCTCAGTACCCCTCCCTTTCCAGAGTACACAAGTGGGCACTCTGTACAAACATCGGCGGTAGCTATCGTACTAAGTGATGAATTTGGCGCTTTCTATTCATTCACTGATAGAACGCATCTAAATCGGGAAGCAACTGTTGGACCTCCCAGGACATTTACTTCGTTTGAGGCGATGGCAAATGAGGCGGCCATATCCAGGTTATATGGAGGTATTCATTTTCGGGAAGCTATAGACGATGGACTTATTCAAGGAAAAATAATTGGGAATAATGTGCTGGACCTGAATTGGGAAAGGTAGGTCAATTATACCCTCTGTTTTGTGGCAGTTCTTGATTAAAACAAGGATGTCATGGTGCGTTGGCCTGCTGGCGTTGGCTTGTGTGTCGGTTTTGTGTGCCTTGCAGTGTGACTCGTCCTAAAAAAAGTTTACAGTTTAATTGATTAATCCTGTAATAAGTTTACAGTTCATTTTTAATCCTGCAATTGGTTTACAATAGTAGGAGTTTTTCGGTAATAGTTCTTCCATAATTTTTCTGTTTTGATTATTGTTTTTGAATGATGAATATGATTTGGTGTTAAGTTTCCGATGCTCATGTGAGGTCTTTCGGTGTTGTATAAACCGACTACAGCTTTGAGTAATTGCTTTGCATCTTTGATATTATCAATGTCGTAAGTCTCTAAATACTCATCTTTTATAATTCCATTTATTCTTTCTGCAACAGCATTTTCTAAAGGGTCACCATTTTCGGTCATACTAATTTTAATGCCCTTGTCCTGCAATAGCTTTACATAGGCACCGCTGCAATATTGAACGCCTCTATCGCTGTGATGGGTAAGATTCAAATGGCTCTCTGCCCCCAAGGCAGAGAGAGCCATTTGCAATGCTTGGATGCTTTCAATTGTTTCTAATGTTTCTGCCACATGGTATCCAACTATCCGGT
>JALYPU010000113.1 GCA_030856215.1 Bacteroidota bacterium | reverse complement strand
ACCATTTTTTGAATGGACTAAATCCGTGTGCTGTAGTCCCGAAAGTTCATTGTGACCTAAGACAAATCTTTTTAATAATGTGCTAATTTACTTTTAGGAAAGGCAATTTTATTTTGATACCCTTACTATAAATGAATAAAAGATATAAGCCATCACTTAAATCATCCATATCAAAATGCATTGAGTACTCACCAGCGCTATAATTACCCGTAGCAATGGATTTAACTTCAATGCCAAGTAAATTTATTATATTGATACTTAACTCACTATTTTCTTTCAAATTGAATTTTAAATTCGCATTTGATGAAACCGGGTTTGGAAAAAGACTAAGGTTATTTAATGAAACTGATTTAGTAGCTACAGAATTTATTAGTTTTCTTTGATAACCATACCAGAATCCTTGAGCGTCTTTAATAGACGATGAACTAGTATTATTAATAACGGTTTGTCCAACTGTGCCTACTAAATTAATATTGTTCGAACTCATGGAAGATGCTCCATTTGCCAGGACCGAGCATTTGATGATTGTTTGTGCATTCAAAGAAAACTGAAACACAAAAATTGTATATATAATAATGCAATTTAATTTTTTCATATAGTAATAATTTGCTGAATTTAATCCATTCATGAAATTAACAATTCGATTAATACTAAAATATTTACAACTGATCATAATTTCTATTTCTGTGCCTGAACGCTAAATAACATCGCTCTAATTTGCTGTATTTCTGATGCGCTAAGCTGATTCCCAAATATTTTTTGTTGCTTCAAGCCCGCAATTTGGTTTTGTTGTTCTTTGATGGCATTAATTAAAACGGGGATTAACTCCGTATATGTAATGCTTAACATCTCTTTTTCACTATCGCCATGAACTATGGATGGTATTATTTTCTGCACTTCCTGGGCTAATAAACCTAAATTTAAAGTTTTATCTACATCACTTTTTAAAACATAAGATACTGGGTTTAATTTTAAAATTTCTGCTAATCCATAATTTATCGGATGTATATTCTCTTTTAATCTTGCATCAGAACCCACAGTTGGTTGATTAATCAAAAATATTCTTCTCCATCTAGCTGCGCTCGTTCCTAAATCCATTGCATCAGTTGTTTCCGGACGAAAAGTTTTATTAATAGATGCAATATTTACTCCTCCATCCTGCAAAATATTATTTGATCCAAATTCAACTTGGTCAACAAATATTTTTCTATAGCGCAAGGCAGCAGTCCCTAAATCTCTAATCCGATCACCATCAGCCTTTAAGGAAGTTGTCAGTATTGCAATATTCGGACCCCCGTCTTTTAATATGTTATTTGATCCAAATTGAATTTCAGTTGCAAATAATTTTCTAAAAGCAATGGCCGATGTGCCCAAATCCCTTGTATTGTGCGCGTTGGGTATTAAAGATCCATTCATGTTTATTTTTCCTATTCCCCCATCCGTAAACCCTTCTGTATTTCCAAAAAACACTCCATCAATGAATTTAGCCTTGCCCTTAGTTAAAAGTTTAAAACCAGTTTGTGGGACATCAGTTCCAATCATTACAGAATTGTCTCCATCATCATCAATTACAAATGATTTATCATTAACATTTCCATCGGCCTGGAAATATACCATTCCATTGGTCGCAACATCAATATTAAATAATTGGCCAGATTCATTTAATCGAATATTTCCGTTTACTTCCAACTTAGCATTGGGAGTTGAAATACCAATCCCAACATTTCCAGAGTTTGAGTTAAATATATTTGAACCGGATGTTGTCCAGGGCTGTGTTCCACCGCCACCTAAAGATGATAAATCAACAAAATTAGGAGTGGAATTTCCTTGGGAGATGGATAATTGCCGTGTTGCAGCATTATATGAGAGACTTTGTAGCTCATTTGTAGGCGATGGATCCAAAGCGGTAATTCGTGTATTGTCTGAACCTAAAATCGGTCTATCAATACTTATTCCACCGCCAGAAAGCAAAGTCAATGCTGGAGCATACTGCCAACTCCTTTGACCGCCCTGTCCTTCAATAAATTTTATTACTTGAAAGCCGGTAACTCCATCCTTGCTTAAATCATCCAGTTTAATACTATTATCTTGGATATGATTACTAGAAATACTATTTGAATTCAAACCAATACCCGCAGTAGGTCCATTAGGATTTGTAATATTCATGGT